>JBBSOC010000027.1:0-24739 GCA_038260095.1 Mycobacteriales bacterium
CCCAGCAAGGAGAAGCTTCATGGCTGATTCGGCCAACAGTACTCAATTTTCCCAGCTGCGTGCGCTGTACATTAACGCCACGCTTAAGCACTCCCCCGAGCACAGCCACACCCAGGGCCTGATCGACCGCAGCCGGGAGCTCATGGAGCGCCACGGCGTTACCGTGGACGCATTCCGCGCCGTTGATCACGACATCACCACCGGTGTATGGCCAGACATGACCGAGCACGGCGCCGTCACCGATGAATGGCCGCAGCTGTATCAGCGGGTGCTTCACGCCGACATTCTGGTGCTTTGCGGACCGATCTGGCTGGGAGACAACAGTTCGGTGATGAAGCGAGTCATCGAACGGCTGTACTCGTGTTCGAGCCTGCTGAACGACGCCGGCCAGTACGCCTACTACGGCCGGGTGGGTGGGTGTCTGATCACCGGCAACGAGGACGGCATCAAGCATTGCGCCATGAACATCCTCTACAGCTTGCAACACATCGGTTACAGCATCCCGCCAGCGGCCGACGCCGGGTGGATCGGCGAAGCCGGGCCCGGACCGTCATATCTGGACCCTGGGTCGGGCGGGCCGGAGAATGACTTCACCAATCGCAACACCGAGTTCGCGACCTGGAACCTGATGCATTTGGCCGCGGCCTTGAAAAGCCTCGGCGGCTTTCCCGCGCAGGGCAATCAGCCGGAGGTGTGGAAAGCCGCCCGAGCCGCCGGCTCCGACAACCCCGAGCACCGGTAAGCGGCACCGGGATGCGAACCGCACCGGGGTGGCATTTTCCCTGAAAACGTCGCAAAGTGCAGCTGAATAACGACGTTTTCAGGGAAAATGCACGGGCTCAGCGGCTTTACTGTCAATCGGTCCAGGGAACAGCCGCAGCACCCGTGGTACCAGCCAGCGGTGGATGACAGCGCCCAGCACGCTACCCGCCGCAATGCTTGCGGCAGTGACTACCGCAACCTGCCACGCGAGCGGCCCAAAATCGGCGAGCCGGCCATCCCCTAACGAGCCGCTAGCCAGGAAAGCAACCCCTCCTAGTACCATCCCCGACAACACCCCGACCAACGCGGCACCTAGCAGCAGCGCTCTTGCTGAGCTTTGGCGCTGCTTACGGGATAGCTGCGCCCCGCCGAACACGCCCGCAATCGCCGGTATTGCCATCAGCAGTTGCACCGTCACGCTCCCTGGCGTGGTTGGTACAGCAGCAAGCAGCGGAAACGCCGGAAGCGAAGAAAACTCCACCCGATGGATGCTCACCAACGTTCCCGCACCCACGGCAAAGCCTGGACCCACCACATAAGCCGCCGTCCACAGCATCATGGTCGGCAGGTAGATCAAGCACAGCAGCAACATTCCCATGCCGCCGATCACACCCAGCGAGTAACCGCTCAGCGTGTCGATGACGCCGCGCGCGGAGACCGCCAGCATGATCACCGTCAGCAACGCAGCCGCGGCGGCGATCAGAATGACCACGCTCGCACTCGCCCGGAAAACGTCAGCAATCAGCGCGGGTACACGACCGAGCAGCTCCCGTCCCGAAGCCGTGCCCAGGACAGCGCCGACCACGCCGCACACTAAAGCCACCGCTGCGAATACCGCAGTTGCAACCCATGGCGTCGCGTGGACGCTAGGAAGCTGTCCCCACACCGCCGCGGCCGCTCCGGCCGCGGCGTACCAGACCCCGATCGCTGTTCCTACCCGCACAAAAGCCGCCACACCGTTGGCCTGGACAGCCCGGGCGGTAGTAGCGCCCGCTCGGCCCAGCTGCCAGCACATGAAGGCTGTCACAAGTAGCGGAAGGAACCGAAATGAACCCTGCTCCAGCAGCAGCGGAACACTATGCGCGGCCAACCAGAAGTCCAATGCCAGCCGCACCGCATCCGGTGCTGGCGCGGTAGATCTGCTATCGGCCACCCACGCCAGCAAAGACAGGCTCAGCAGCGGAGCTAACACGGCCAACACGGCCCAGCCGGTAGCTATCAGCGCGGCTACCGGAAGCGACGCCGCAGCCTCGGGTTCGCCGTCAGCGGTAGCGCGCAGAATGTCGGGAGGCACACGCCAACGTTAGAGCGACTCCACGATCTCCCGCATGAGGCGCGCGGTCTCACTGGGCGTTTTACCCACCTTCACCCCGACGGCCTCCAAGGCCTCTTTCTTGGCCTGGGCGGTACCGGCCGAACCAGAGATGATCGCGCCAGCGTGGCCCATGGTCTTTCCCTCGGGAGCAGTAAATCCGGCAACGTAGGCAACCACGGGTTTTGCCACATGCTCGGCGATGTAGGCAGCCGCGCGCTCCTCTGCGTCACCCCCGATCTCACCGATCATGACCATTGCGGCGGTGTCGGGATCGGCCTCAAACGCCGCGAGACAATCGATATGGGTGGTGCCAATGACCGGGTCGCCGCCGATACCCACGCAACTGGAAAATCCGAGATCACCCAGCTCATACATCATCTGGTAGGTCAGCGTGCCGGACTTGCTTACCAGGCCAATCGGGCCGGAGCTAGCAATGTCTGGTGGAATGATGCCTGCGTTGCTAGCACCGGGCGTGATCAGGCCAGGGCAGTTGGGGCCAATGATGCGCGTCTGACCGGCCCTTAGTCCTTGCTGTGCATGAGTCCAAAATGCAATGGTGTCGTGCACGGGGATGCCCTCAGTGATCACGACGCATAGCCCGATACCGGCGTCAATCGCCTCCAGGACAGCTGCTTTGGCGAACTTGGGTGGCACAAAGACCACGGTGACGTCAGCTCCGGTCTCGGCCATGGCTTGAGCCACCGAGTCGAAGACTGGGATCGCGGAGGCACCGACATCGCTGAAATCGACCGACTGGCCGCCTTTGCCCGGGGTTACCCCACCTACGATCTGCGTTCCGGCACCGAGCATGCGTCGGGTATGTTTGCTGCCTTCAGAGCCGGTCATTCCCGAAACGATGACCCGGCTTTTTTCGTTAAGAAAAATCGACATGGTTACGCACGACCTCCAGTCGCGGCGAGTTCGGCGGCTCGCTGCGCCGCCCCGTCCATGGTTGCTACTTGTTCCACCAGCGGATGCCTCGCCGCGTCCAGAATTTTGCGGCCAACCTCTACATTGTTACCGTCCAACCGGACTACCAGCGGCTTGGTTACCGTTTCACCGCGCTGCTCCATCAGCTGCAACGCTTGCAAGATGCCGTGTGCTACTTGGTCGCACGCGGTAATGCCGCCGAAGACGTTCACAAATACGCTGCGCACGCTGGCATCAGAGAGAATGACCTCCAAACCGTTGGCCATCACTGTAGCGTTCGCACCGCCGCCAATGTCGAGGAAGTTTGCCGGCTTCACGCCACCGAAGGATTCACCCGCGTAGGCGACCACATCGAGCGTGCTCATCACCAAGCCAGCACCATTACCAATGATGCCGACCTCACCGTCAAGCTTGACATAGTTGAGGTTCTTTTCTTTTGCCGCTCGCTCCAGCGGATCCACCGCATCAGAATCAGCGAACCGTTCGTGGTCTGGATGTCGGAAGGCGGCATTAGCGTCCAGCGTCACTTTTCCATCCAGCGCCACAATGTCACCGGCCGGAGTCTTCACCAGTGGGTTGATCTCCATCAAGGTGGCGTCTTCGGCTAGAAACGCCGCCCAGAGTTTCACCACCGCATGCGCTGCCGGCTCGATCACTTCGAGCGGGAACTTACCTTGGGTGAGGATGTCTTTTGCTAATTCGAGATCGACTCCGTCGATAGGATTGACGGGCACCTTGGCCAACGCGTCGGGGTTCTCGACCGCGACCTGCTCGATCTCCACCCCACCTTCGGCTGAGGCCATCGCCAGAAAGGTGCGGTTGGTGCGATCCAGCAGGAAGGAGAAGTAGTACTCGGACTCGATGTCGCTGGCTTGAGTCACCAGCACGCGATGCACGGTGTGACCCTTAATATCCATGCCTAGAATGGCCTGGGCTTTCTGGTAAGCCTCATCGGCGTTCTGAGCCAGCTTCACCCCGCCGGCCTTGCCGCGTCCACCGGCCTTCACTTGGGCCTTCACCACGACGGCTCCGCCGAGCTCAGCAGCGGCGTCTCGAGCTTGCTCCGGTGTCGTAACCACGACGCCAGGTAGTACCGGTACACCATGCGCGGCGAAAAGCTCCTTCGCCTGGTACTCGAAGAGGTCCATGTTTCGGCGATCCATCCTTAACCTACGGGGGGCCTACGCGCGGTACATGAGCCAATTACGCGCCAGTGCCAGGCTAGTAGGAGTGCCTACACGCCGCCGCGCCGCCTAGGCCGCGGTGGCCTCAGTCACACTCTCCAGCAACTTTGACTTCAGCTGGCCCTCCGCACGACAAGTGCATAGGGACAGGACATTTCAGCGTGGCGTAACGATTCGCTGTCTTTGTCGCAGTAGCGTCACCAGTGTCAGCAAGGAGTCTCCTAGTGCAGCCGAACAATCAATCCCGAATTCGCGTGGTCATCGCTAAGCCTGGTCTGGACGGCCACGACCGCGGCGCTAAAGTCGTGGCCCGCGCGTTACGAGACGCCGGAATGGAAGTCATTTACACGGGCCTGCACCAAACGCCAGAGCAGATCGTGGAAGCGGTCATCCAAGAAGACGCCGACTGCGTGGGTCTGTCTGTGCTTTCCGGTGCCCATATGACGCTATTTTCCCGCGTCATCCAGCTGCTAGCTGAGCAGGGAGCGCAGGACGTGGTGGTTTTTGGCGGCGGAATCATTTCCGACGCCGATGCTGCCGAACTAGCCGAGCTGGGCGTTGCCCGGATTTTCACTCCAGGCGCAAACACCCACGACATCATCGAATGGGTACGGCACACCGTGGCGCCAGAGGCTCGGTGACAATTAAGCGCTCCAGGCATGGGAGTCGAACCATAAATGGAGGGCGCAAAGCAACCCGGGCTTGCTCGTATGGCCAACTGCCAGTAGCGTACCTCGAGGTGGATTGGCGCCGGTGAACTAAACGCCTGGCTTCAACCGCCCGCGTAGCTTTCACTGCCGCTTCGAACCTGTACCTTTAGCTGGGTCGAAATCGCAGTTGAACTAGTTACTGCGCGGAACGTCCTATTTCCCGGACCAAGGAAACTGAGTGCATCACGCAAAGCCTCGGAAATACCGGGGGCACCACCGTGCCTTAGTGGACCCTAGAACCCGATACACCGTAGCCATCAGCACCGCGCTGCTGGGCGCCGGCGTTGTTGCTTTTGGTGCCGGCTCGGTGCTGCCTTCACCGGATAGCGCCAGTGCCACACTTGCGGGAAGCTCCCTCACCGGAAGCCAAGCAAATGCCTCTTCGGCGAAAGCCACATCGGGCGCTAGCGCGAACTCCTCTGTAGCCCAAGAGCGCACAGCTCTGCTTAATGACGGCGGTGTGCAGCTGCGTATCGCCGCACCAGCACCCGAAAGACTGCCGGATTGGGTGCGACCAGTGGACGGTTACATCAGCTCTACATACGGCTTGCGCTTTGGTGGTACAGAATTTCACTACGGCCTCGATATTGCGGGCCCCATAGGAAGCCCCATTCACGCGGCGGCGGCCGGCAAGGTCATTTTCTCCGGAGTTCAGAGGGGCTACGGCTACCTGGTCATAATTCAACATGAAGGCGGCGTAGTCACCTACTACGGTCACAACTCTGTGCGGATCGCTCGCGTCGGCGATGAAGTACAGGCCGGAGACGTGATTTCATTGCGCGGCAACACTGGGCAATCCACCGGCCCACACTGTCACTTTGAGGTAAGGATCAATGGCGTCCACCAAGATCCGATGCCGTGGCTGCATGAGCACGGAGTAGCAATCTAGGACAAACCGCGAGCACCACGTCAACATCGGCTCGAGTGGTGGAAAGTTGAACGCATACTTTGCGTAATTGGTATTACTCAATAGGTGGGTCGAGATCTAATGTTCTGTAGCCCCCACCGGCGCTGTGACGCTTTTAACCGGCGCCGGTGGGTTTGGGCGCTGACCGGGAATGTAAATACCTCGGTTCCCAAAAGCTTCCCGGTCAGCGCTCTTCCAAGCCAGGGTCACAGTCTGATCGATGACCACGAGAGCAAGCCGCGCTACAGCTTCTCCAGTGGCGCGAAGCGCAGCACGAACCAGCGCACGATGCCGTCTCCGAAGTCCACTCCGGCCTGAGCCTTCTCGGCCTCACCGCGAAGCTCAGCAACGGTGCCCATGCCGTGGGCGTCATGGTTGACCCGGTCGCCCAGAGCCAAAATAGGTACTGCCCGGCTCCGCCCCGGTTGTGGTGCGCGAGAACGAGACAAGGGACGAGGGGGACGCGCTCCAAACGGCCGGCTGGGGGCCGCAAGCAGCGCTGGCGGCCGTGCGCGCATCCCGGCATCGCGATAGTCGGAGCTACCTCGACTAAGCAAATCGCGCGGATCACTACATACTTCCCGCTCCCACCGCAGCAAAGCATCGGGGATTTCCTGCAGAAAACAGGAAGCCGGGTAATACTGCGGCTGTCCCCACGCGCTACGGGTCACTGCACGGGACAAGTACAGCCGCTGTCGAGCGCGGGTGATACCGACATAGGCCAACCGTCGTTCTTCTTCCAGATCGCTCGGCTCCCCCAGCGAGCGCTCGTGAGGGAAAATTCCGTGCTCCATTCCGGTCAGAAACACCACATCAAACTCCAGGCCTTTCGCGGTGTGCAACGTCATCAACGTCACCACTCCCGGATCATCAGGGGGCTGGGCATCTCCACTCGTGGTGGCCGGGGCGGTCGGAACAGCGTCAGCGTCTGCCACCAGCGCGACACGCTCCAGAAATGCCAGCAGCTGACTTGGCGTGCCAGAATCGGCGTCGGCGTTGCTGTCTGTGACAACCTCCAGCTCAGCAGCTTCAAGCTGAGCTGGAGGTTCGGCGCCCCCAAGTTCGGCGGCGCTCAGTTCTCCTAACGCAGCGAGCTCGGCGCGCTCTTCGAACTCTCGTGCCACGCTTACAAACTCTTGCACGTTTTCTACCCGGCCCTGGTCTTGCGGGTCCGCACTTTTCTCCCATTCGGTCAGATATCCGGTACTCGCCAGAATGTCTTCCAGTAACACGCTCGGTGGTTGAGTGACAGCTCGCAAACGCAGTTGGTCCAGCAGAGTGGTGAGTTGTTCGATGGCGGTCACGGCTCGGCTGCTAATACCAGGCGCTTGCGCGGCTTGTCCTAAAGCTGCTCCAAAAGAGCAGCGTTGCGACTCGGCTAGAGCGGTAACATAAGCTTGCGCGCGGTCTCCTACCCCACGCCGTGGTGTATTCACAATCCGACGCAAACTCACCTCGTCGTCAGGATTAGCCAATACCCGAAGGTAAGCCAGTAAGTCTCTGACCTCTTTGCGTTCATAGAACCGCACACCACCCACGACCTTGTACGGCAGCCCCGCTCGGATGAATGCCTCTTCCAAAACCCGGGATTGTGCATTTGTGCGGTAAAAGATCGCGATATCCGCGGGTCGGCAACCCTCCTCCTCACGGAGTCGGCTGATCTCAGCGGAGATAAACATCGCTTCTTGATGCTCATCGTCAGCTACCCAGCCAACAAGCTGCTCACCAGCCCCGGATTCAGACCACAGATTCTTAGGTTTGCGCTCGCTGTTACGGGAGATAACCGCGTTCGCGGCCGAGAGGATATTCTGCGTGGAGCGGTAATTCTGTTCTAGCAAAATGGTACGAGCGTCGGGATAGTCTTTCTCGAACTCTAAAATGTTACGAATGGTCGCACCACGAAATGCGTAAATAGACTGGTCAGCATCCCCCACAACGCACAACTCCGCAGGAGGAATACCCTTTTCAGCACCGCGCGCGCCCACCAACTCACGAACCAGAACATACTGCGCGTGGTTGGTGTCTTGGTATTCGTCTACCAGCACATGGCGAAACCGGCGGCGGTAATACTGTGCGACTTCAGGGAATGCTTGCAGCATATTTACTGTGGTCATGATCAGGTCATCAAAGTCGAGCGCGTTTGCCTGGCTTAAGTACCGCTGATATTCGCGATATACCTGGGCAATAATTTTCTGCCAAGGGCTTTGTGCTTGCTGCGACCAAGTTTCGGGATCAATAAGCTCATTCTTGAGATTACTGATCTGTGCCGCCAGCGATCGTGCGTGGTAACGCTTGGGGTCAAGTTCCAGCTCTCGAGTAACCAGCGTGATCAAGCGCTGCGCGTCATCAGAATCGTAAATAGAAAAACCGGTTCGGAGTCCAACGTTTTTCGCCTGCTCCCGCAACATGCGAACACAGGCAGAATGAAACGTCGAGACCCACATGAATCTGGCACGGCGACCTACTAGCGCCGTCACCCTTTCGCGTAGCTGCGCCGCGGCTTTATTTGTAAACGTGATTGCCACGATCTCGCTCGGATGCGCCCGACCGGTAGCCAAGATGTAACCGATGCGGCGAGTGAGCACGGCAGTTTTACCCGAACCGGCGCCGGCCACGATCAGTAATGGTGCGCCAGCATGTGTAACCGCTGCGCGCTGGGCCTCGTTTAAACCACTCAGCACCGCTTCGGCGGCTTGACTACTGTCCAAGGCGGGCCGCGACGGCATGCTGAGGTGTCCGTCGGGAAGCAGCGCGGCAGATAGGGAAGATGAGGAAGTCGAGGCAAGCATTGTGACTATGAGTCTATTGCTCAGCGCGGTAGCTACGCGCTTGCACCGGGCTTGCACCGCGCTGAACGCCTACACCACGGAGTGGATTGGTGCTGAGCAACGTCGGCCCGCATCTGAAGCGCACTATCACATGTGACACGATATACATCGTGCAAACACCCTCGGCCTTTTGTTTTTTCCACCACCGGGTATTAGTGGTCTAAGCGTTCTAGCCTGAGTTCACTATCGCCCACAGAAACCTTCTGGGGCGGACGTCTCCTCGGGAGGGTCGCACCACACCAACAGTTGGAGGAGAACGAAATGCCCACTGCGACCAGCGCCGACATCAGCAATACCCCCCCATGGACTGGGGATGACACCCAACCATCGCTCACTGCCCGCGACATCGATGCACTACGGAAACGTATCGACGAAGCCGACGCGGCGATGATCAAGCTCTGGCGAGAGCGTTCCGCGGCAAGCAAAGAGGTCGGTGCGCGTCGAGTCGCAGCCGGAGGCACGCGAATTGTGCTCTCCCGCGAGCAAGAAATCATTCACAAGTTCCACCACGAGCTAGGTCCGCTAGGCACCCAGCTAGCGATGCTGCTGCTGCGCGCCGGCCGCGGCGCATTGTAAGAAGCTCACGCGGGAGTATAGAGGTCTTCGAGGCCAATCAGCCTCACACTTTCATCACTTCCGTCCAAGCCCGCCTCAAATCCAGCGCCGCTGTAGCAGGCCAAGGTGGTGTCACGAGTGTCATATCCCCGCTCGGTCAGTAGCTCCCGCGCTCGTCGCAAGCGTTCGATGTGGCGTTTCCCCAATACTTTGCCCCATTTGGCCTCGCCGAGCGCTAGAACACGGGGTGGCTTACCTGGTTCTGGAACGTGGAAAGCGACGACATCAATCTCGATCTGTGTGCGGTGAACGTGATCGGTAACCACACCTGATTGCACCTGGCTTGGCCGGTCGCCGAACAGCTCAACGGAGGCAAGCTCAGTATAAGAACGGCACAACGCCTCAAAGTGCGGCCCTAGAACCTGAGCTAAGAATTGGGGTTGTTTACGTGCCCACACTTGCTTGGCGCGCCCGGATTCCAGCGGACCGAGTTCTGTGCGCACGATGGCCTGGTGAAATGTGATCAGCGGCTCGGCGATTCGGTAGGTGGAGCGGCCGGAACGGAACGCATCCTGAGCACGAGTGATCAGCCCAGTGTCTTCCAGCACATTAAGGTAATGAGTTAAATCGTTGCTTTTCCGGCCGACGGCAGTGGCGATACCGCCGCGAGTGCTACTACCCGTGGCAATCGCAGCTAACAGCGACGGATACAGTCCGGTTTCTCGATGATCACTCACCTCCTCGGCTAGCTGATAGCGGGCCTCCAAAAACAGCGGCGTCGCCGGGTTGAGCACAGTTCGGGTCACCCAATCGTCAAAATCACTCCGGTCGGCTGGGGCATCCCCCGACACAAATTCCCGATAGGCCGGCGTTCCACCCACGATGGCATGCACCATGGCTGCGAGCTTCGGATCGCTGATGCCCCAATACTTCGCCGCGAGCCAATGGTCGAAAGGACGTAGCCGCAGTTCAAGGTTGGCCCGCCCCCGTAGCGGGGCTTGCCCGGCCAACAAACGCCCCATTACCGACTGAGCAGAGCCGCAAATCAGTAGGGAAGGGCCTTCACGTGGGATCGCTGTCCGGTCGATGACGTGCTGCAAAATTGAAGGAAGTGAAGGTGACGCTTTACTGAGAAACGGAAACTCGTCAATAACCACGGGTACGGTACGCAAGCGCGGCTCGGCGAACAGATAGCTAATCGCCTCACGCCAATCGGCGAAGCGGAGCGGGATGGGCAACTCCAGGTATCTGGTGAGCTCAACCGAGAGCTGACGCAGAGAATCAGCTTCGGTGGCCTCTGTAGCTCCAAAGTAGAAACCGCCACTGGCCGCAGCAAGACTCTCCAAGAGGTAGGTCTTACCTTGTCGGCGGCGCCCACTGACCACACCGAACTGCGGTCGTTGGCCAACGCGGTCCACGAACTGCGCGAGAGCGCGCCATTCCGCTTCGCGATCAAAGACGTGGCTCGGTTTCTCCAGCAAGTTCGCTCCAAGAGAGGAATAGACTTCTCAGGAGTGTACTCCTGCCTTGGCGTGAAGGTGCTCGGGACTTCTAGAGGATACGGTGGCTCATCGTCCAGACCATCTGCTGCCGTCTGGTCGAGAAGCTTGGCTTCGGTCTGGTAGTCGTTCCAAGTCGGCATATCCTGGCGCAGCCGCTTATAGGCTTGGCGAATTAAAGCGCGGCCAGCCGGGCAGAAAAATCTAGGCCGGTCATGAGAGCCCCGCCTAGGCAAGGTGGATACCCCTGTAACATACGAAACCCCGGCGTCGTGCCCGTTTTCGCGGGTAGAGGCCACCGGGGTGTACAGACTGAGCATACACGGAAGGACTCGATATGGCTAAGCCGGCAAGCACTGTCGAGGCGGCGATGTCGGTTGAGCGACTATCACCCTACTGCCACGTTACTGACGGCGACCTTGATGCAGCCGTACAGCTCTATATTTGGAACGCCGCCGCATCTGGCGCCTTCTGGATAGACATCGCACATCTTGAGATTTTTGTTCGCAACGCCATGCATATACAGCTCACCCAGTGGAGTACCAAACGACACAATGAGCCCCGCTGGTATCTGGACCCTACGAGTATTTTGACGTCGCGCAGAACGGCAGACATCGCAATAGCGCGTGCCCGGCTAGCCGATGGCCATCGGCTAAACCTGAAACCCCCGGTCGGGTCATCGCCGAAATACCTTTAGGATTCTGGCGGTTCCTAGTATCCGGACATTACGAGCTGACTCTGTGGCGATGGTGTCTGCACCACGGTTTTCCTGGTCAGCCACGCAGAAGGCCACTCCATGATCGGCTTTCCCGCCTCCATGAGCTGCGTAATCGCATCGCTCACCATGAGCCCATCCATCGACAACCGCTCGCACAGCACCACAACGATCTACTCACCCTCGTCCAGTGGATCAACCCGCAACTACGAGACTGGGTCGAAGCCCACTCCACAGTTCGCAGTACGCTCGCCACCCGACCAGTGGCATTGCATGCAACTAACCGCTGAATTAACTTACGGCGGCTCGCTATCTAGACCATCTGCTGCCGCTTGGTCGAGAAGCTTGGCTTCGGCCTGGAGTCGTTCCAAGCCCTCGCATCCTGGCGCAGCCGCTTATAGGCTTGGCGAATTTCGGTCCAGCGCAGTTCACGTTCCCGCCGTCTAGTCAGGTCTAGAATGTCGTCGATGGTCTTTACCTTCCCGCTCACGCCACGAAGTGGGCCGCGTTGCTGGCTAGCTCCAGCAGCGGACCCGGTGCCACACCCAATACCAGCGTCGCCAGCGCCCCGACTGCGATCGCAAGCCGAGTCGGACCACCCGGCAACTGGACGACAGCGCTATCGGCCGCTGGCTCGGCGGTATACATGAGCACCACCAGCCGCAGATACGGAAACACCAACACCATGCTGGCGATCACACCAACGACCACCAACTCCAGCGACCCGGCACTAAAGGCCGCGGAGAACACCGCGAACTTACTTGTAAACCCGCTCGTTAGCGGAATCCCAGCGAAAGCAAGCATGAAAAACGTCATGACACCAGCTACCGCTGGAGAGCGGCGCGCGAGCCCCGCCCAACGCGAAATGTGATTGGCTTCGCCGCCAGCGTCACGAACGGTCATCACCACACCTAGTGCGCCCAACGTCATGAAACCATACGCAACAAGGTAAAACATGGTGGCCGACAAGCCGGCCGCGCTCAACGTCACTGTACCGGTGAGAATGAAACCAGCATTGGCGATCGAAGAGTACGCCAACAGCCGTTTGATGTCCGTCTGAGTGATAGCCAGGATGGCTCCGGTCGCCATGGTGACGATAGCCACCGCAACCAGAATCGGCCGCCAGTCCTGTGAAGCCTTGTCAAAACAGACGTACAGTACACGGGCAATAGCACCGAAAGCGGCAACCTTGGTGCAGGCCGCCATAAGCGCGGTGATCGGCGTAGGGGCGCCTTGATATACGTCCGGTGTCCAGGAATGAAACGGCGCCGCACCCGCTTTAAACAACAACCCCACGACCAGCAGTGCGAGCCCCAACAACAGCAGCGTCTGGCTACCGTGTCCGCCCAAGGTCGGGCTGGGGCCATGCGCAACAGCGCCTGCAATACCGCCCAGCGATACCGTTCCAGCGTAGCCATACAGCAGCGCAACGCCGTATAGGAAGAACGCGGAGGCGAACGCGCCCAATAGGAAGTACTTCATCGCCGCTTCCTGTGAAAGCAGACGGCGGCGCCTGGCCAGACCGCAGAGCAGATACAACGGAAGGGATAACACTTCCAGCGCGACGAACATCACCAGAAGATCATTCGCGGTAACGAACAGCAGCATTCCGGCCAGCGCGAACATCGTGAGCGGGAAAACTTCAGTGTTCGTGGAGTTTCGCACGGACTCGGCCGGCTGGACAGCAAATGCCCCGCCGCGCTCCAGTTTCTGCTCAGCAATCAGCAGCACAGCAAGTAATCCCAGCACAATGATGCTGCCTTGGAAGAACAGTCCAGCCGAGTCGATGGCCACGGCCCCAGCGGCAGTGGTGAGGTTTGCGCCCGCCTGCCAGACAACAGCGGCTCCAGCGGTCAGCAAGGCGGCAACAGCGAGCACGAACTGAATGGCGCGACGCGTGCGACGCGGGGAAAAAGCCTCCACGACGATCCCCACACACGCGGTGCCGAGCACGATCAGGATCGGCGACAGCGCCGCGTAATCGATCGATGGCGCGTGCACACTCCCTGACTTCGCGCTATGGAGTACCGCGATGTGCGCCCCGAGTGCCTCAATCATGCGTTACCTTCCGGAGCTGATATGTAGATCGGCGAGCGTGCGGTCCACTGCGGGATTAATCACGTCGATCACCGGCTGCGGATACACACCTAGCAGCACGATCAACGCGATCAACGGCGAAATAACAGCCACTTCACGGGCGGTGATGTCGCTGATCGCCCGCCGAGCGGGGGAATCCTCGGCGGCTAGCTCCGGTATCGGCGGGCCATGCATGGTCTGCTGATACAGCCACAATACGAACAACGCGGCAAAGATAATGCCTACCGTCGCAACGATAGTGGCCGCTTTGTGGGCACTGAAGGCGCCGATCAGGATCAGAAACTCACTCGCGAACGAGTTCGTTCCTGGCAGCGACAGCGCTGAGAGCCCAGCGATCAAAAAGACGCCAGCGATCCACGGCATCAGACGCGCCATCCCGCCGAAGTCCGATATCAGCGAAGAGTTCCGCCGCGAAATCAGGAAGCCGACGACCAGAAACAGCGCTCCGACGGACAGCCCATGGTTGACCATGTATAGCACCGCACCGGTACCGGCCTGAGCAGTGAAAGCAAATACCCCCAACGCGATGAAACCGAAATGGGCGATCGAAGTGTAGGCGACCAGGCGCTTCATATCGTTCTGCCCCACAGCGAGTATCGCGCCGTAGAGGACACCGGCGACGGAAAGGCCAATGATCCAGGGAGCGAAATCGTAGGCGGCGCTGCCAAACAGCGGAAGGCAGTACCGCAGCATGCCGTAAGTGCCGACCTTATCGAGCGCTCCGACCAGTAGTACAGACACTCCGATGGGAGCCTGAGCGCTGGCATCGGGCAACCACGTGTGGAACGGTATCAGCGGCGCCTTGATCGCGAACGCGATAAAGAATCCCAAGAACAGCCAGCGCTGCGTGGCCGGATCAATGTGCAGCGACAGCAACGCCTCGAAGGAGAACGTTCCCTTCCCCAGCCGATTCGAGCTAATCGCGTACAACCCGACCACTGAGGCAAGCATAAGTAGCCCGCCTACCAGGGAATATAGAAAAAACTTCACCGCAGCGTACTGCCGGCGCGGACCACCATAGGAGCTGATCAGGAAGTACATCGGGACCAGCATGACTTCAAAGAATACGTAGAAAACCAGCACGTCAGTGGCGGCGAAAACGCCCAGCATGAAGCTTTCCAACACCAGCACGAGCGCAAAGAAAGCCCGCACGCTGTGTTTACCCGACTCGGCATCGTGCCAAGACGCCAGCACCACGATCGGCACCAGCACGCCGACCAGCGCCACCATGACCGCCGCTATACCGTCGGCTCCCAACGCAAAAGCGCTGCCGAACTGCGGAATCCAGGTGTGGCTCTCGGTGTATTGGAAACGTGGGCCGTCGGTGCGCCAGCCGAACCACATGGCGACCGTGCCAGCGAAAACTACCAACGCAGTACCTAGCGCGATCGGCTTAGCCAGCTGCTCAGCTCTGCGCGGCAGCACCGCAATGAGCGCCACGCCCAGCAGCGGAACCGCGATCAGCACACTGAACAACGGAAAATTAGCCATGAGTAAAGTGCTCCGCCACTATCGAAAAACTGCCAGTGAAAACGCGAGTATCACAGCGACCACACCAACGAGCATGGTCAGCGAATAAGAACGAACGAAGCCGGTTTGCAGCCTCCGCAGCCGAGCTGACGTTCCCCCACACACCGCCGCCAAACCGTTGACCGTGCCGTCGACACCCCGACTATCAACGAACACCAATACGCGCATCGCCCACGCCCCCAGCCGCACAAAAACCGCCTCGTTAATCACGTCGGCATACAAGTTGCGCCGCGCGGCAAGCACGATCGGGTTGCCGGTTACGGGTTCACTGCGCGCGGTGCCGCGTGCGAACAACGCCGCCGCTACCGCTACACCGAACACCACAGCCCCCAGCACCGCCCACGTAACCGTGACCGGTTCCAGCTTGTGTGCCACCGATTCCACCGGTGTGCCGACTACCGGTGCGAGCCAGTTGCTCAGCGCATCGGCATTGCTGAGTAAAAAGCCCGCGGCGACTGAGCCGATCGCGAGTACTCCCATCGGAACAGTCATCACCCACGGCGACTCCTTGACGGGTAGTGTTATCTCCTCGCTCCAACGGCGGCGGCCAAAGAACGTCAGCACCATCAAACGCGTCATGTAGAACGCGGTGAGTCCGGCCCCGAGTAGTGCGACACCACCAAAGACCCAACCGCTCCAGCCCGGCCGGTCGAAAGCATGCTGGATAATGGGGTCTTTAGAAAAGAAACCAGACAGCGGCGGAAGCCCAATGATGGCCAAATAGCCCAGCCCGAACGTGATTGCGGTTGCCGGCATGACCCGAGCCAACCCCCCGAACCGACGGATGTCGGTCTGGTCTTTCATGCCATGCATCACCGATCCAGCGCCCAAGAACAAACCTGCTTTGAAGAAGCCGTGTGTGAGCAAGTACAGGATCGCCAGCGCATAGGCCGGACCGCCCAGCCCGGCGGCGAGAAACATGTAACCGATTTGCGACATCGTCGAGTAGGCCAGTACCCGTTTGATGTCATCCTTTGCACAGCCGATGATGCACCCGATCAGCAGCGTGACCGCGCCGACGATGCACACCATCAGCTGAGCGGTAGGGCTGGCATCGAAAATAGGGCTTGCCCGCACGATCAGATACACCCCAGCGGTGACCATGGTCGCGGCGTGGATCAGCGCCGAAACCGGCGTGGGGCCTTCCATCGCGTCAGGCAGCCATGCCTGTAGCGGGAACTGACCAGACTTACCACAAGCACCCAGCAGCAGCAGGATTCCCATCGTGGTGGCTGCGGCGCTAGAAAGATTTCCCGCCCCGGCGAAGACTCCGCTGTAGGATGTGGTGCCCAGGTTGGCGAACATCAAGAAAATCGCCAGAGCCAGACCGACGTCGCCTACCCGGTTCATCAGGAAGGCTTTCTTGGCCGCACTGGCCGCGGCGGGTTTGTAATACCAGAATGCGATCAGTAAATACGACGCTAAGCCCACGCCTTCCCAACCGATGTACAGAACCACGAAGTTATTGGCAAGCACCAGCAGCAACATTGCCGCAACGAACAGATTGAGATAGGCAAAAAACCGCCGACGAGCGTGGTCATGCGCCATGTATCCGATCGAATACACGTGGATGAGCAGACCGACACCGGTGATGAGCAGCACGAACACTGCCGACAACGGATCGTAGAGCAGCCCGATGTCGATCTTGAGGCTACCGACGCCGATGAACCGGAACAGCGTTTCCCCGACGCTGCGATCGGCGCGAGCCTGCAGCGCGAGAAACGCCAACGCCCCAAGCACGAAGCTGGCCGCCACCGTGGCGCAGCCAAGGTAATGTCCCCACCGATCGGCCCGCCGGCCGGCCAGCAACAGCACCACCGCACCTACCAGCGGCAGCGCGATCAGCAGCCACAGCACATCAAGCACGCTGAACACTTAAACACCCCCTGGGATATGGGAGATGGACAGGCCGACCGGAGCTAGCCGGCGCACGACCAAAAGGGAGAGGTGCACACCCACGTTGTTTTCACACACCCCGATCGGATGAGGCTTCATATTCGCCGACCCCTAATACTTCAGAACGTTGGCGTCATCTACGGAAGTTGAGCTACGCGAGCGAAATATTGCCATAATGATCGCCAGCCCGATGACTACCTCAGCGGCCGCCACGACCATGACAAAAAAGGCCATAACTTGGCCGTCGAGTGTGCCGTTGATCCTGGAGAACGTCACCAGGGTGAGGTTCACCGCGTTTAGCATCAACTCCACGCACATGAACACCACAATGGCGTTACGGCGCACCAAAACGCCCACCGCGCCGATAGTGAACAGCGCAGCCGCTAAGACCAGGTAATAAGTAGGTGACATAGACCGAGGCTCCTTCTCCCGCTCAACGCTTCGGTTCGCTGATGCCAGCTTGCAGCTGCTGCTGTTCCGGCCCATCGGTAACGCTCGGCGGTGTAGTGCTTCCATCCGGAAGTAGAGCAGGTGTAGCCACCGAATCCGCCAAGGCGTATACGCCAGGCCCAGGCGCAGATGCCGGATAGTTGCCGCGGCGAAAACGCGCCCGCGACTGCTCCGGTTGTGACGCCACGTCACCTCGCGAGTCCGAATGACCCAGCACCATCGCGCCGACGGCGGCGATGATCAGCAGCGCGCTGGTAAGCTCAAACGCGAACACATATCGGGTGAACAGCAGCTCCGCCAACTCCGGCACGTGCCCATCGGACGGGCCAGCGGCAGCGTTCAAACCACGGGCGTCCACGGCGCCCAGCGCCCGAGACAACCCACTGCCAACAAGTCCAGCGAGCCCGATGCCGAGCACCATCGCGGCTACTCGCTGCCCGCGCAGCGCCTCGATCAAGGACTCTTCCGAGTCGCGCCCGATGAGCATCAGCACGAACAGGAACAGGATCATGATCGCGCCGGTGTACACGATAATCTGCACCATACCGATAAACGGCCCAGATTGCAGCACGTAAAATACGCCTAGGCTAAACATGGTCGAGACCAGAAACAGCGCCGAATGCACCGCGTTGCGGGCCAGCACCATCCCCATCGCTCCGCCCAGAGCTACCGGGGCAAGGCACCAAAACGCCGTTTTTTCACCCGCGCTCATCGCCCCGGTATCGGCTCCATGCGGCACAGCCACAGACAACACCGTGCTGCTCAGCTCAGCAACCGCACTCATGCGACCTCCTCGGGTGAGCATGGCGAATCGACTCTTTCGGCACCCACCGATGTGCCGGGATTGGCAAGCGCGTCGACGTAATAGTCAATATCCGTTTCACCCAAACGCATCGGATGCGGTGGTGCCTCCATGCCTTCCAGCAGCGGCGCCAACAGCTGCTCTTTGGTGTAAATGAGGTCAGCTCTACTGTCGCTGGCAAGCTCGTACTCGTTGGTCATCGTCAGCGACCGGGTGGGGCAGGCCTCAATACACAGGCCGCAAAAGATGCAGCGCGCGTAGTTGATCTGATACACCGCCGCGTAGCGCTCACCCGGCGAAAATCTGCGTTCGGGGGTGTTGTCAGCCCCTTCCACGTAAATCGCGTCAGCTGGACAAGCCCATGCGCACAGCTCGCAGCCGATGCACTTTTCCAGACCATCGGGATGACGGTTCAGCAGGTGCCGGCCGTGATAGCGCGGCTCAGTGGGCTTCATTACCTCGGGATACTTAACGGTGACCCGGCGTTTGAACATGTGGCCGAACGTGACCGCAAAGCCTTTCATGGAGGCAAACATCGGCTATTCCCTCCCTTGTAGCTGTGCAGCACCAGCTAGCGGGCCAGCCAGCGCCTCGGCGCGTGGCGGATCGGGCACCCGCAGGTCCAGTGGTGGTACTGGATAGTCGGCATCGGGGTGAGAGACTAGCGCCTGGGTCCTCGACACAGCCGTGCGACGAGTCCGGATCGCAAGACCGAGCAGCATAGCTGCAACGATCGTCGCACCGAGCGCCACTTGCGGCCAACGTGAGCTGACGTCGTACTGTGCACTGAGTACTTTCGTCGCCGATAGCGCCAGAATCCAACCCAAGCTCACCGGCACCAACAGCTTCCAGCCAAACCGCATGAACTGGTCATAGCGCAGCCGAGGCAGCGTGGCCCGCAGCCAGATGAACACGAACAAACACGTGAAAACTTTCCCGACAAACCACAGCACCGGCCACCAGCCCGTATTGGCGCCGGCCCACGCGGCAGCGATACCGAACGGTGCTTGCCAGCCACCAAAAAACAGTGTGACCGCGAGCGCGGAAACGGTGACCATGTTGACGTATTCGGCCAGGAAGAACAGCGCGAACTTCAGTGACGAGTATTCAGTGTGGAAACCTCCCACAAGCTCGGACTCGGCTTCCGGTAAGTCGAAGGGCGCCCGGTTGGTCTCACCCACCGCCGAGATGGCGTAGATCAGAAAGCTCGGGGCCAGCAGCACGAAGTACCACACGTCGTGTTGCGCGGCGACAATCTCGCTAGTGGAGAACGTGCCGGCGGCCAGAAATACGCCGACGACCGACAACCCCATCGAGATTTCATACGAAATCATCTGCGCGGCCGAGCGCAGCCCACCCAGCAGCGGGTACGTCGAGCCCGAAGCCCAACCGCCCAGCACAATCCCGTACACGCCCAATGACGAACAGGCCAACATGAACAACACCGCGATGGGAGCGTCAGTAAGTTGCAACGGCGTCAAGTGGCCGAACACACTCACTCGCGGCCCGAGCGGGATCACCGCGAAAGCCAAGAGCGCGGGAACGCAGGAGAGCGCCGGAGCGATGAAGTACACGCACCTGTCTGCGAGGGTGGGCATAATGTCTTCTTTGAACGCCAGCTTCAGCCCGTCAGCCAGACTCTGCAGCATGCCCCACGGGCCGACACGGTTAGGACCGGGACGCACCTGCATCCGGGCAACTATTTTGCGCTCAGCCACAATGGTGACCAACGTCATCAGCACCAAGAACCCGAAGATCGCGAGCACTTTCGCCAGTAGCAGCCAGACCGGTTCGTTGCCAAATTCCGCCACCGGGGGCACGTCCGCGGAGGCGGCAAAGTTGGCGTTGATAGCCGTTGGCAAGCTTGTACTCACCATCAGCGCACACCGCCCTCTAGCTGATCGACTTCTCCGACAAAGTCTGCACCATTGCCAGCTGGTGGCAGCGCGACAGAGATTTTGACAATGTCACCAGAGTCGGCAGCAAGCTGGCGCCGCACCGCGCTGCCCGGCGAGTTCGTTGGCAGCCATACCACCCGTTGCGGCATGGGAGTGATCTCCAACGGCAGGGTGATCGAACCAGCGTCCGTGGTCACGGTGAGTGCGGCACCGTCGACCAGTCCGATTTCGTTCGCCGTGGCTTCACACAGCCGAGCAAGCGCGGTGGGAGCGGTCCCGGCTAGATGCGGTTCGCCAAGCTGCAGCGTTCCGGCATCCAGCAAATGGCGCCAAGTCGCCAACACCGCCTCGCCCCGCTCGGGCTTGGCCCGCACACGGTGCTGGGAATCGCCATATTCTGTACCGCTAAATTCTGTGCCGCCAAATTCTGTGCCGCCAAGTTCTGTACTCGACGCCGGGCCGGTTACACCCGAGACAACGGCCGCATAGACAGCACGCACCTGCTCCACGCTTCCCAGGCCCAAGGAAACGTCCAACTCAGCGGCGAGCGCGTCCAACACTCGTGAGTCGGCGAGCGCGTCGGATTCCGGCAGCGTCCTGGCGAACGGACGTGCGCGTCCCTCCCAGGTGTAATACGTGCCAGCTTTCTCTACCGAGGCCGCCACCGGGAGGACGACATCGGCGTACTCAGTCACGCTGGATTCCCGCAGTTCCAAGCTGACTACGAACCCGACATTACGCAGTGCGTGCCGCGCTGCGGCCGGATCGGCCAAGTCGTCGAGATCGACCCCCCCTATGAGCAGAGCATCGAGCTCGGCGTTGGCCGCCGCGGTCAGTATGCGGGCAGTGCTGCGACCCGGAGTGGCTGGAATGCTGCCAGGTGCAACGCCCCACAGCTGCTCCAGCTCCGTCCGCGCCGCTCGGTCAACCACCCAGCGAGCGCCGGGCAGTAGATCGGGCAACGCCCCGGCTTCCACCGCGCCGCGATCTCCGGCTCGTCGCGGAATCCAGGCCAACCGCGCCCCGGTTGCACGGGCTAGCCGCGCTGCGGCCAACAACGCTCCTGGCGCGCTCGCGGCCCGCTCGCCGACCAAAACCACCGCACCGGGCTTGCGCAACGCGGTGGCAAGCTCCGACTTTTGCGCACTGTCGGCGGCTAGCGCCGACGCTCGGCCAGCACCATCAGCGGTAAGCGCATCGAGTACGCGCGCCTCTGTGCCAGGAACCGCTTCGACCAGCTTTCCCGAAAGTTTTTCCAAACCTCGAGTTGCCCACGGCGCCACCGAGTACACGGTTGTGCTCGCCGCGTCGAGCCGGCGGCAGGCCTTGCGCAGTCGCAGGAAAACAATCGGAGACTCTTCTTCAGGCTCAAGGCCCACTAGCAATACAGTCGGCGCGGTATCCAGATCGAGATATCGCAGGCCACCAGTAGCGGGAGTGAGCCCAGCGACGTGCATGATCAGAAAATCAGCTTCCTCTACCGAGTGTGGCCGTGCCCGAAAGTCAATGTCGTTGGTGTTCAGCACGAGGCGCGCAAAGGCACTGTAGGCGTAGGAATCTTCCACGGTGAGCCGACCACCGGTGAGCACGCCGACCCCAGCCGCGTCACGAGCCTCGCGTAATCCCTCGGCAGCGACCGTGAGCGCTTCGCTCCAGGACGCGGTAATCAACTGGCCAGATTCGTCCCGAATCAGCGGAGTCGTGATACGGCCCTGCGTTGTGGGGTAGGTGAACGCAAACCGGCCCTTGTCGCAGTTCCACTCCTCGTTCACTTCCGGATCGTCGCCGGCAAGTCGACGCAGCACGCGGTTGCGACGCCAGTCCGTGCGCTGCGCGCAACCTGACGAGCAGTGTTCACACACGCTTGGGGTGGAGACCAGGTCAAACGGCCGAGAACGAAAACGATAGGTCGCGCTGGTCAGCGCCCCCACCGGACAGATCTGGATAGTATTCCCCGAAAAGTACGAATTGAAGGGGTCGGGGCCGGAATCGCCACTGATATCGGTCAGCTCCAACTGCTCCCCCCGGTACACCGACACCTGCTCGCCCGCGCCGCGCTCGAACAGCTCGATGAACGAATCTCCGGCAATCTGAGACGAAAACCGAGTGCATCGGGCGCACAACACACAGCGCTCCCGATCCAGTAACACCTCCGAAGAGATCGGCACCGGTTTGGGGTACGTCCGCTTGACATCGTGAAACCGCGAGGTTGCCCGGCCTGAACTCATCGCCTGGTTTTGCAGCGGGCATTCACCACCCTTGTCGCACACCGGGCAGTCCAACGGGTGGTTAATCAGCAGCAGCTCCATGGTGCCGCTTTGGGCCTTGGCCGCCACCTGGCTGCTGTGCTGCGTTTTCACCACCATGCCTTCGGTGACCACAGTGGTGCAGGCAGTCAGCGGCTTACGCTGACCCTCGACCTCGACGATGCACTGTCGGCACGCGCCTACTGGGTCTAGCAGTGGATGATCGCAGAAACGCGGGATCACGATGCCCAGCTGTTCGGCGGCTCGGATCACCAACGTCCCCCGCGGAACCGTGGTGCTCGTACCGTCGATGGTGAGCGTTACCGGCGCAGGTGTGCTGGCCCCCACCGAGGTGGCAATGTGCTCGCTTTGCGGCGCGATGGTCATCAGTGAACCCCCTGCACAGCTAAGGCAGCGCCAACATCGCTGGCGAGCGGGCAGCGCCGCTGCGCAACATGGGCGATGTATTCGTCCCGAAAGTATTTGATCGAGCTCACAACGCAGCTGGTGGCGCCATCACCCAGGGCACAAAATGAGCGGCCGAAGATGTTGTCACACGTGTCCAGCAGCGTGGTGAGATCTTCTTCGGTGCCGTCTCCAGCTTCCAAGCGGCGCAGCACCTGCTCCATCCAGTAGGTGCCTTCTCGACACGGAGTGCATTTCCCGCACGATTCGTGTGCGTAAAACTCGGTAAACCGCAGCGTGGCCCCAACAATGCACGTGGTTTCGTCAAACACCATGATCGCGGTGGTGCCCAGCATGGAGCCCGCCGCGGCGGCGCCTTCAAAATCCAGCGGAATGTCCAAGTGTTCTGCGGTGAAATACGGCGTGGACGAACCGCCGGGGGTCCAAAACTTCAAGGACCTCCCGGCACGCACTCCTCCTGCCAGCTCCAGCAGCTGCCGCAGCGTGATTCCCAGTTCACACTCGTACTGGCCAGGGTGTTTCACATGTCCGGTAATGGAGTAGATCTTGGGTCCCGGCGACTTTTCGGTCCCCATCGACTTGAACCAATCAGCACCATGCCGAACTATGAACGGCACGCTGGCGATGGTCTCCACGTTGTTCACCACGGTCGGGCAGGCGTATAAGCCATGCGTCGCCGGAAAAGGCGGCTTGAGCCGCGGCTGACCCCGGAAGCCCTCTAGCGACTCCAGCAACGCCGTCTCTTCACCGCAGATGTAGGCCCCAGCGCCCGCATGCACGACCACGTCCACATCGAAGCCTGAGCCCAGGATGTTGCGACCAAGGTAGTTCTTAGCCTGCGCTTCACGCACCGCCTGGCGCAGCCGGCGCGCTGCGTGCACCGCTTCGCCTCGTACGTAGATAAACGCCTGGTTGGCCCCGATCGCGTAAGCGGTGACGATCGCGCCTTCCAGTAACGAGTGGGGGTCCACCATCATCAGCGGCAGGTCCTTACAGGTACCTGGCTCGCCCTCATCGGCGTTGATCACCAGGTAATGCGGTGCGCCGCCGTCTTTGGGCAGAAACGACCACTTCAGGCCGGTCGGGAAACCCGCGCCGCCGCGGCCGCGCAGTCCAGACTGTTTCACCAGCTCGATGAGGTCGTCCGGCGTCTGGCGCAGAGCTTGTCGGAGTCCGGCATAACCGTCGAGCCGCTCATAGTTGGCCAACTTCCATGGCTGGTGTGGCCAACGCTGCGTCAACACTGGAGTCACTGCGGCGGCCTGGATTGCCGATGCGCCCGTCATCTGTTATCCCGGTCAGCCGTGGCTGCGGCGCGGCGATTACCAGCCAGCGTAGGTTCACCGGCGACGTCACCGGCTGCATGACCTTCGACGACTTCGTCGTCGAACCCTGCCAACTGACGGGAGATTTGCTTGAAGCTGCACAGCGGGCCGCCCCGGTCAGGATGCGGCCGCGTCCCAGCTCGCAGCTGCGCCACGATCTCTTTGGCCTTGTCTGGATCGGCCTGATCGAAGTACTCGTAGTTCACGGTCAGCACCGGGGCGTAGTCACACGCTGCCAGACATTCAGCGTGCTCCAGTGTGATCATCCCGTCGACGGTGGTCTGGTTGTGACCTACGCCCAGTTGCTCGCTCAGCTCGTCGTAGCTGCGCTGCCCACCCAACACCCCACACATGGTATTCGTGCAGACACTGACCAAGTACTCACCAGTCAGGCGACGCTTGTACATGGTGTAAAACGTGGACACGGCCGCCACTTCAGCCCGGGTGAGGTGAAGCAGCTTCGCGCAGAAAGCAATGCCGTCGGAGGTGACATAACCCTGCGCCGACTGCACCAAATGCAACATCGGCAGCAGCGCTGAACGGGAACGGCCTGCCGGATACCGCGCGATGATGGCGTTCGCGTCATCGATCAACGCGCCTTCATCCAGCGGCTGTCGTGGTGTCGGATAAACCCGCCGCGGCATAGCTGCAGGCATAGTTGAAG
>JBBSOC010000028.1:0-24630 GCA_038260095.1 Mycobacteriales bacterium
CGTGACAGGCCCGTAGCCGATGCACATCCGCGCGGGCCGCCTCCCCGGTAATCCAACGCGAGCTGCCGTCGGCAGCCGCGGAGCGACCATCCAACGTCGCAGCAAACTTCCAGGTCAGATATGGCCGCTGGCGTTGCATGGCAATCAGCCACGCCCGATTGGACCAGCGAACTTCCGCTTCAGCGACACCGACCACCACCTCAACTCCAGCGGCTCGCAGCTGCTCCATACCACCGGCGGCGGGGGGATATGGGTCTCGCACCCCTACCACGACTCGGTGCACTCCAGCGCTCAGCAGTGATGCCACGCACGGTCCCGTGCGGCCAGTGTGAGTACAAGGCTCCAGTGTGACTACCACAGTGCCGCCGCGGGCGCGGTCGCCGGCTGCGCGCAGCGCACTCACCTCAGCATGCGGCTGTCCCGCTCGATCATGCCTGCCTTCGCCGACGACCTGCCCGGCTGCATTCAGCACCACGGCCCCGACTATGGGGTTGGGGCTTGTGCGGCCCAGAGCCCCCTCGGCGAGCCGCACCGCACGCAGCATTGCGGCATGTTCGCTCAGATGAGCGGCCAATACGTCGTTTGATGCAGTATTCACGATGCCGCTATGCCCTAGCACTGTTGGCGAAAGAACTCGAGGCCACAGCACGCAATCGCGCAATCGCGTGAGCTGGGTCAGCAGCGCCGTACACAGCCGACCCAGCCACAAACGCATCCGCCCCGGCAAGTGCGGCGAGCTCAATGGTCCGCGCATCGACGCCACCGTCTACTTCTAGCCGTAGCGTCAACTCATCAGCGCCAATCCAGGAACGCGCCTGCCGCAGTTTGGGCAACACGGATTCCATAAACTCCTGTCCGCCAAAACCAGGCTCGACAGTCATAATCAGCAAAGTGTCGATCTCGCGGAGCAACTCCCGGTACGGCTCAAGTGGAGTGCCGGGCTTGATCGCAAGACCGGCTCGAGCACCGGCGGCTCTGATGTCACGTGCAATAGCCGCGGGATCGCTGTGCGCGGCCGCGGCCGCTTCAGCATGGAACGTGACGTTGTATACGCCGGCCTCGGCGTAACTCGGCGCCCATCGGGCTGGGTTGTCGATCATCAAATGGCAATCCAACGGCGTTTCCACCGCCGCGAGCAGACTGCGTACCACGGGTAGACCAAGCGTCAGGTTAGGCACGAAATGGTTGTCCATCACGTCAACGTGCAGCCAGTCGGCACCGCCCGCGGCTCGCGCCTGCTCTCCCAACCGGGCGAAGTCTGCCGAGAGCAGACTCGGCGCGATCACAACATCCACAGCAGCCAGCTTAGTACTCCAGCCGGGATCGTCATGTAGATGCTGGCCGATGTTCGGGGTGGCCTCGGCGGCGGTAGTGGCTGGTCTTGGCTCGTGCCTGGTGGCGTCGTCGCCATCGCGACCAGATCAGCCAGCGGTCGACGCAGTGGACCGTGGCGGTGATCAGCCGGGCGAACAGGCGGCGGATCTCGTTGAGGGTCAAGGGAATCAGCTCGTCGGTCCAGCACCGGGTAGACGTCGTCGCGCACGGCGTCGGCGTCCCCTTCCTGTCGCATGAGGCCCAGGTGCTTGCTCATTCGATCACAGGAATCGCAGAGTACCGGTCCCAGTCTCTTCGCAGCTGCACACACACCGCGAACGGCGCGTCGTCCTGCTCTACTTCAACCCCTTCGACTATGCCGCGGCTCCGGATTTCACCCGCGTACCGCATGCCGATGCGCTCCATTACGGCGCGCGAACGCACGTTGTGACGAACCGTGCACGACACCACGGCTTGCACCCCGAGGACGTTGAATGCAAACGCCAGCCCAGCGCGGCCGATCTCAGACGCGTACCCGCACCCCCAGAACTCGCGCCGTAGCGCCCATCCGATCTCGAGCCAGTTCGCGTGCGCAATGAATGGACGGCGAATCTCATGCGCGACACGAACCCACGGCTCTGCCGGAAGGAATGCGTAGATCTGACCCCAGTCGTCGTCAACCGGCGTGCGCGACAATCCGCCGCGACCGACAACCTCGCCGCTCACGCGGTCGTACGCGATCCACTTGTGGACGCCGTGGAAGCGCCATGATTCGCCCATGAACTTCGCCCACTGCTCCGCTTGCTCGGGGCTCGGCTTCTCGTTGCCGTACCAATACGACACCTCGGCGTCGTTATACACAAGCCACAGGTCACGAGTGTTCGCGGGGCCGACCGGTTCGAGCCGCAGGCGCATCGTGAACCGAGAGCCACCGGCGCCGGCCAACGGCGGGTCTTCCACGCGGCACAGCGTCCCACGATGGTGACGATGCTGCAACTGAAATTTGCAGCAGGCAGCCCATGTCCGGGGCACACCCGGTAGCCCCGGTAAGAAGTCGTGCCCGCGGCAGCGTCACAGCGGCCGGAAGCTCGTTCAGACACGACAGCGGTGCGTGAAGCCAGAGAGACGGTGTGAGCCTAGTTGAGATTGAAGCCTCGACCATGGCCGTTGTAGGACGTGTATTCCGCTACATTTCCCTGCTGATATGAAGTGCAATGGAGTACACTGGAGCTCGTGGCGGAACGGATCGACTGGGCTAAACGCGCTAGCTACGTCCGTAGCCGTCATGGTCTGGAGACGACATGGGCGAATGAAGCGGCCAACGACCCTGGTGCTGCGTGGCTCAGCCCTGATCCCACCAGCGCCTCGGGGCTCTCGGTGCGGGTGATCGGCTACTCACCGTCAGCGAACGGGATACTCACGGTAATTCTGCTGAATGCCGATACTGATCCCGCCGATCCGCCAGATGGAGACTGGTGGGGAGCGAACGCTTGGCGCTCGAGCGCCCGCGACCAACGCATTTACGAACAGGCACAGGAAAGGTGGTCCCAGTGAGCAAGGTCGACGACATCATCACCACCGAAAGCGACGAGTTAGAACACGCCGAGCTGCCCGACCCGCTGCCGCCGAGTGTGCGCGTAAAGCGCCGTAACGACACTCGATCCCGGATGTTTTCGGTCCGCCTTCGCGAGGATGAACTCGTCGAACTCGACCAGGTTGCCCAGCAGCGGGGGCTACCGGCTCGCACCCTGGCCCGCACGTGGCTCCTCGACCGGCTCCACGCCGAGGAGCACGCCCGCAGCGAAGAACTTGCCGCTCGAGTGGAACGCCTTGAACACGCCGTTTTTCCAGGCTGAGAAGCTCAGCAGGCGGGGCATCCGCTATGCCCGCCGCTGCCCGATATAGGCCGTTTCTTGCTCACTCTGCTGGCCAATCCGGCTACTACGGACGGCGCGCACCTGCTCCCCATCCGGGCGAAGTCCGCCGAGAGCAGACTCGGCGCGATCACAACATCCACAGCAGCCAGCTAAGGCGACCTACCTGTGGACAACACACGGGTGGCTAGCTCAACTGGTCACACTCTTGGAATGCCCCGGACCGTTCGCGAGATCATTACCCTGTTGGAAAAAGACGGCTGGGTCCACGTCCGAACCAAAGGAAGCCACCGTCAATACAAGCATTTCGTGAAACCGGGTGTCATCACTGTTCCCGGCAAGCTGAGCCGTGACTTGCGGCCTGGCCTTGAGCAGAGCATTCTAAGAAAAGCCCAACTAACACGTGGAGGTCAAACGTGACCGGCTATGTCATCGTGCTCGAACGTTCCAGTGACGGCAGCTACGGTGCCTGGTCCCCTGACCTGCCTGGCTGCGTCGCCTTAGGAGACACCTACGACGATTGCGTGCTCGAGATGCGTGAAGCGATCGGTTTCCATATCGACGGTCTACGGAAAGCTGGGGAACCTATCCCAGTGCCAGCCGCAGTCGGGTCAGAAACGGTCCTGGCGGCGTGACCCGCCAGTCCAGCAAGGCTCATCCCACACCCTAGATTCACGTCTGAAGATCTCGACGTGGCGACGGGCCATACTGAAAAAGTGGCCTGACTTGCTACAGTCACGCCAAACCGTAGGAGTTCGATGGATGCCCTGCAACCGTTCGTTGGTACAACGCCGAGCGGATCTGTCTCATGCAGTATCTGGGGGCAGCCCCTGCCGTAGCGGTGACTCAGCTCACCCGGCGCAGTAGCGCGATGAACATGGCGTCAGTTCCGTGCCGATGCGGCCACAACTGGACGGTCTTACCTTCACCGCAGTTCAGCTCCGCGTTATCGGTAACCTCGCGCAGCAGCGCCGGAGTGTCCAGCAGCTGCAAGCCGTGCCGCCGCACAGCGTCGGCGATTATGACCTTGGTTTCGGCAACGTGCGGCGAACAGGTGGCATAGCAAATAACCCCACCCGGCCGCACCGCCCGCGCAGCGGCGCCCAACAGCTCGCGTTGCAGTTTGCTCAGTGCCGGAATATCGCCTGGCTGCTTGCGCCATCGGGCCTCAGGCCGGCGCCGCAGCGCGCCCAGCCCAGTACATGGTGCATCCACTAGCACCCGATCAAAGCTCGACTCTGTCAGCTGAGAATGCTGCCCCACCTCGCGAGCGTCGGCGTGCAAGATTACCGCCGAGGTACCCTCCAGCGCCTGTTCTACCAGCTTTACCCGATGCTCAGTCACCTCCACGGCGGTGAGCTGAGCGGAACGCTGAGCCGCCAGACCCGCCAGCAGCGCTGCTTTACCGCCCGGGCCGGCGCACATGTCCAACCACCTGCTGTCGACGCCGTCGACAGGGGCGGCGGCAAGCGCGAGGGCGACCAGCTGGCTACCTTCGTCTTGCACACTGGCCTGCGCCTGAATAATCGCAAGGAAACCCCCGGGATCACCTCCGCTGGTCAGCGTAACCGCATATGGCGACAACGCCCCTGCTTGCCCGTTGACTTGAGCCACTAGCATGTCTCGCTCAATTCGCCCCGGACGGGCCAACAGCGACACGGCAGGGCGTTCGTTATTTGCGGCTAGCGCTGCCTCGGTCTCAGCCAGTTCTGTACCACCAACTTCTGTACCACCAACTTCTGTACCACTCCCCCCCAGGACATCAGCCAGCGTTCGCACGATCCACTCCGGATGCGAGTAACGCACGGCCAAGTGGGCCACGGGATCGCGCTCCCGATCGGGCAGCACCGCCTCCAGCCATTCAGCTTGGTCGTGTTCGGCCACTCGGCGTAGCACGGCGTTCACAAAGCGAGAGGGGCCATCAGTGAGCGCCACTTTGGCCACTCCCACCGTGGCATCTACGGCGGCGTGCGGCGGGACACGGGTGTACAGCAACTGGTAGGCCCCGAGCCGCAGCATCTCTAAGACACGAGGATCAATCTCAGCCAGTGGGCGGGAACTTGCAGCCACGACTATCGCGTCTAGGGTTCCACGCAGGCGCAGCGTGCCGTAGGTGAGTTCTGTGGCAAAGGCCGCATCGCGGCCGCTGATCCCACGATCGCGCAGCAGCTTGGGTAGCACCAGATTGGCGTAGGCGTCCCGTGAGCTCACGGCGGTCAACACGTCGAATACTGCTCGGCGTACCGGATCCACGCGCATCGCGTTGCGCGATGGACCGGTCTCGTTTCGACCAACGGCTCGGGGTCCAGCGCCACCGCGGCCGTGAGTCGGTTTACCCGTTGAACCAGTGCGACCGCCCCGGACCACGTGTCCACTGTTAGCAGCAGCGCGGTTGGCGTTCCCGTCACGCCCACGTCCTGAACCTGCGTCACTCATATGAACCGCTCCTCGTCCGCCACCGCATCGCCGCCCACGTTTAGCGGCGGACGCAGACCCCGTACCCAGTCCAGAGCGGGCATTGTCCGTCGTCCAGCTGGCTGCACGGCGCTAAGTTCAACCGCGCTGGTCGCGGTGCCAATCAGTACACGATGGCGCTGCGACCAAAGCTGGCCGGGGCTCAAGTCAGTCGCATCAGGCGCCACCGACACCGGCCCTAGTTTGAGCCGCTGCCCGCGCAGGGTGCTCCACGCGCCCGGAGCTGGAGTGCACGCTCGAATCTGCCGATCCACAGCGTAGGCCGGATGCTGCCACGTCACGCGAGCATCTTCACCGGTAAGTTTCGGCGCGACGCTCACCCCATCCGTGGATTGGGGCACCGGGCGCAGTACTCCATCGGCGATGCCATCCAAACATGACAGCAGTAGACCTGCACCCGATTTCGCGAGTCGGGCCAGTAGGTCACCCGAGGTGTCGGTATCGGTTATTGGCTCGGTGAGCTGGCCATACACCGGACCGGTATCCAGGCTCGGTTCGATGACGAACACGCTGGCCCCGGTGATCTGGTCGCCGTGCAAGATCGCATGCTGCACCGGGGCGGCTCCTCGCCACGCGGGCAACAAAGAGAAATGCAGGTTCAACCAGCCCAGCCGGGGAATGTCTAGTGCCGATTGCGGTAACAGGGCACCGTAGGCCACGATCGGACAGCAGTCTGGGGCTATCTCGCGAAGTCGATCGAGAAACTCTGGATCGGCCGGTTTGGGCGGCTGTAGGAGCTCGATCCCGTGCTCGGACGCGAATTCGGCGACCTCGGAGCGGGTAGTCGTACGGCCCCGACCAGCTGGCGCGTCCGGGCGAGTGATCACGGCGGCAATCTCGTGTACCGAGTTCAGCAACAGCTGTAAGGATGGGACAGCGGCCCTCGGCGTGCCGGCGAACACCAATCGCAGACCTTGCTCGGCGCTCAGCGTAAACTCCGCTGCGAAGCGCTGTAGGTCCGTACTGGTCGTATTGTCACACCGCTCCCCTATCGTTGCTGATGTACCGCAATCCTAGTGTTGTGTAATCGGTGTTCCGTTTAGGGTGCTGGATGTTCAGGTGGATGGCTCGCAAGGCGGAGAATTTTCAGGTAGCGGGGGAATTTCAGCTAGCAAGTGTCTACCTGGAAATTTTCGACAACGCAGCGAGGCGCCGCCTGAGCGCCAGCAGACGAACGACGATATCGATTACACGACACTAAAGGGTAGAGCCGACAGCGCGAGGCTACGGCGTGCCTACCAGCGCGTCGAGGCGGCCAGCCTTGACGTCCGCGACCAAATCATCCAGCTGAGTCAGGCTCATCGCAATGTACTGCCCGAAATCGTCGGTGATCACCACCCGACGCTCTGGCGCGGCAGCGTGGTCAAGAAACAGTTCCGGACACCCACAGTCGCATTTCCCGCAAAACCTAGCTACCGACACCAACTGCCTGTGCTCATTCATAACGCCCCCCGATACCACGACGTAATGGACCACCCAGTACTAGTTAACGGCGTGTACTTCTAGAGGTCAAGCTTTGGTGCCACAGCCTACCTATTTAGGCTCTGCCCGAATAGTAGATATCACCGCGCGCCGCGATATCGAGAACGTTAACAACGAGCTTTTCTCCGTTTATTTCATACCGGATACGATATGTTCCGCGGCGCGCTGACCAGCATCCTTGGAAAGGAGCGTTTAGCAGGTGACCCATCCGCTGGGGATTGTCGCGTAACGGACCGTCGATAAGCTCCCAGGCGGCAAACGCAACTACGGCCGGCAGCCGTTCAGATAAGGCCTTACGGGCAGTTGCCGAAATACGCAAGTCATAACGATTAGACGCATTCACCCCGCAGCCGCTTCCCGACGGCGGCGTTCCTCCATGAGCTGAGCCATCTCATCTCGGTCGGTGTAATGCCCGCGAGCAATCTCCCTCCGCCCTTGTTCCACGCGTGCCCGGGCTTGCGGGTCAGCCAGTAGCTCTACGGTTTCCTGCAACGAGTTCAGATCCTCGACAGCAAGGATCACCACTACTGGCTTTCCATTGCGAGTCACTGTGACTTGTTCATGGGTGTGTACTACCTCATCGACCAAGGCCGAGAGCTGGGTCTTCACATGAGCCAACGATTCGGTCTTCATAGCCTACAATCCTAGTCGATTACAGATAAATAGTCGACTCAGGGCAAGCATTCAGTGTTGGCTGGATGGCCGGTATGGTCACCGATCAGCTTGGCGCCACTGAAAGCCACGGACGTCTAAGGTCACGTTTCCCACAACGCACTAATCGGGATAGCTCGCAGTGCAGGGCCGAACGAAAGGGTCTGTGCGCCGGTGTAGAGCACCACTCCGACGACAAAATCATCGCCCAACCGCTCGGCCAAATGCCGTAGACCTTGAAAGTCCTCAGCACGGACAGTCGAGGCCGCCTTTACTTCAATGCCTACGACCCTTCCCTGTCGATCCTCCAAAACGGCATCGACTTCGACCTTGTCTTTGGTGCGATAGTGAGAAAGCTCGACTCTTAGCCGTGACCACGTACGCTGGCGTGCCAACTCCATCAGAACGAAACCCTCCAATAGAGGGCCGAACCAGCTACCCGGACGCCGTAGGCCATTGGCATCTGTGTCCAACAGATTGGCCGCGATACCAGAGTCCACGAAGGCCACTTTGGGGGTCCCGATCGCCCTAGTACTCACATTGCGCGACCATGCCGGAATCCGCTTGATCAGGAAAACCTCTTGCAACAGCGTCGCATATCGGGTAACCGTAGGCTGCGAGATTCCCAACTCGTTACTAAGCGAACTGGCGACCAGTAGCCCACCGGAACGAGCGGCCAAAAGGCGCAACAAAGCACGCAGTTGCGGGCTCCGTTCGATTTCTGAAAGTTGATGCACGTCTCGAGTAATCAAGTCATTGAGATAGGAGTCGAAGAAGAGTTCCCGGCGACGAGGCTTGGACCGAGCTACCGCCTGAGGAAAACCGCCTCGTACTACTCGTGCGGCGTACTCGGAACGGCTCACCGTCGACGTATGGTGCAGCTGCGGTCCCTCGCCGAAGATCGCGTCGATGAAGCCGTCAATCCTGCCTTCGATCTCGCCTTGCGAAAATGGCCATAGCTCAATAGTCTCCATACGCCCAGGTAAAGCGTCTGGAAGATCGCGCAACCCCAGCAATCGCGAGGAGCCGGTCAGGACAACGCGACCAGGTCGAGGATCGGTATCTACCTCGTGCTTGATCGCAAGAAGAAGCTCAGGCACTCGCTGTATCTCATCGATGATCATGAGGCTGGCATAATCTACGAAGCCGGCGGGGTCTTCTGCGGCCGCACTGCGAACAGCGGCGACATCGAGGTCGCGAAGCTCGGCCGCGCTATCGTCGGTAAGTCCTCGGACGAGAGTGCTCTTGCCGCACTGTCGCGCCCCATTCACCAGCACGACCCGCGTATCGACGAGTGCAGCTGCAACAATCGATGCTGCGTGACGTGGCACCAGTGCTTCATATTGCGAGCGATCCATCTCATCACGCTATCACCCTGTGTTTAATTAGTCGCATGGTCTGTGTTTAATTAGTCGCATGGTCTGTGTTTAATTAGTCGCACCTTTTCAGTGGATCCGACCGGCTCATCATCCGGCCCGACTTTCTACTAGGTCAGTGGACCCCAATTCAAGCCGCTGGGCAGTAAACATCCAAGCTTCTTGTCAGCAAGGGTGCCCAGCCTCAGGCTGATTACCAGGTATGGAAACATCTGCCCATGCTCACCATGCAAGACGCGCTGTTCACCCTCTCTCAGTACTGGGAAAACTACGGCTGCCTCAGCGTGCAACCCTCTAACACTGAGGTAGGCGCCGGGACTCTGAACCCAGCAACCGCGCTGCGGGTGCTGGGTCCCGAGCCTTGGCGTGTGGCCTATATCGAGCCCTCGGTGCGTCCAGACGACTCACGCTACGGCCAAAACCCCAACCGGGTAGCCACGCATACGCAGTTTCAAGTGATTCTCAAGCCCGAACCAGGGGACGCTCAAGAGCTGTATTTGGGCAGCTTGCGCGCGCTCGGTATCGATACCAGCATCCACGACATTCGCTTTGTGGAAGACAACTGGGCTTCTCCAGCGTTAGGCGCGTGGGGCTTGGGGTGGGAGGTCTGGTTAGACGGACTCGAGATCACCCAGTTCACCTATTTTCAGCAGTCCGGCAGCGTCACGCTGGATCCCGTAAGTGTAGAGATCACGTACGGAGTCGAACGCATCCTGATGGCGCTGCAAGGCGTGGACCACTTCAGTAAAATCGCCTACACCGAGAAGCTGACCTACGGCGAAGTATTAGGACAATCGGAGTACGAGTGGAGCCGCTACTACCTCGACGACGCCGATCTGACCACGAACTCCGCCCTGTTTGACAGTTATGAAGCTGAAGCGCGGCGCATGATCGCAGCCGGCCTGCCCATTCCAGCTCATTCGTTTGTGCTCAAGTGCTCACACACCTTTAACGTGCTGGATTCCCGGGGCGCTGTCAGTCCCACCGAGCGGGCGCGGACGTTTAGTCGGATACGCACGTTGGCGCATGAGGTTGCCAAGCTGTGGATCACCCGCCGGGAAGAGCAGGGCCATCCGCTCGGAATAGTGAGCAGCCCACAGGCACCGCCACTACCGAATGTGACCGCCCAACCCACGCAGTCAGCAACGCTGCTGTTGGAGGTTGGCACCGAAGAGCTTCCCCCCTCAGAGGTGCAGCGGGCGTGTGGCAGTATCGCCGAGACGCTACGAGCGTCGCTGGCCGATACCCGGCTGCATCATGGAGATATCACTACATACGGGACGCCGCGGCGAATTGTCGCATTTATTCACCGAGTCGCTCCCCAGGAAGCTGACTCCGACCGGATCGTACGCGGTCCCCGGCTCAGCGCCGCATACGATGCTGACGGCGAGCCGACCAAAGCAGTGCAAGGGTTCGCGCGCAGCCAAGGTGTGGAGTTGACCGAGCTAATTCGGCTGGACGTCCATGGCGAACTTGTCGCCGAGGGTGCCGCCGAGGCGGTGTACGTCGGGGTATACCAGCGCATCACTGGACGAGCTGGCATGGATGTACTGGGCGGTGTACTTAGCAAAGCAGTTACGGGGCTGCGCGCGGAGAAAAACATGCACTGGAACGCGCCGGGGCTGTCCTTCAGCCGGCCTATCCGCTGGATTGTGGCGCTGCTCGACGATGTCGTGGTGCCGTGTCAGGTGTCCTGCCTCACCGCCGGACGAATCACCCAGCTACACCGCAACCAGATCAATTCACAGCTAGTTATCGAACGCGCTGACGGCTATCTGGAGCTACTCGCCGAGCATGACATCGTGGCTGACGCGGCAGCCCGGCGCGAACACATTGTGCGGCAGGCGCAGATGCTGGCCAACAGCGTTGGTGGTCAAATCGACATCGAGGGTGATGCCGCACTTATTGACGAAATCACTCAGCTTGTCGAGCAACCACGACCGCTACTGGGCTCGTTCAGTGAAAAATACCTTCAGCTTCCTTCTGACGTACTCACGACCGTGATGCGCAAGCATCAACGCTACCTTCCAGTGCGAGGGGCCAGCGGCGCGCTGTTGCCGTATTTCATAGCAGTTGCCAATGGCCAACATGACGACGATGTAGTGCGAGCAGGCAACGAGGCAGTTCTGCGCGCCCGCTACGAAGACGCCGTGTTTTTCTGGAACGCCGATCTGAGCCGAACTCCACAGCAGATGGCAGCCGGCTTGCACAAGCTGACGTTCGCCGAGCATCTGGGTTCGGTTGCCGATCGTGCAGCGCGAATCCGGCACCTTGCGCAAGACCTGGCGAGCATCGTTGGTGACACTTTAACTACCGCAGACAGCGACACACTCCGGCGTGCGGGAGAACTGGCCAAGTTTGACCTGGGCTCACAGATGGTTACCGAGTTATCTAGCTTGGCTGGCATCATGGCGAACGAGTACGCGCTGCGAGCTGGGGAAGCCGATGCTGTCGCGACCGCGCTGGCCGAGATGGAATTACCACGTGCCGCGGGAGGAACGCTGCCGGTTACCCCGGCCGGCACGCTACTTGCACTGGCAGATCGCCTAGATCTGCTGGCCGGACTATTCGCCGTGGGTGCCGCACCCACTGGCAGCTCTGATCCGTTTGGCATGCGCCGCGCCGCGTTAGGTGTGGTGAGCATCTTGACCGCTCACTCGACATCGCGGCAGATCGCGGTCACCGCCGGGTTGCGGCTGGCGGCCGCGGGCCAACCGGTTGCGGTGAGCGGGGCAGCTCTGGCTGAAGCAGTTGAGTTCGTGCATCGACGCTTCGCACAGCAGTTGCTCGATGTCGGGCATGACCATCGGGCGGTCGCGGCCGTAGCATCGAGACTTGACACCCCGGCCGCCGCTGTGGCAACGCTGGATCAGCTCGCCAAGCATGAAGGCTCGGCGGAGTTCACCGGGGTGGTCGCGGCAATGCAGCGGGTTCGCCGCATTGTGCCGGCAGGGACACCGGCCGGTTACGATGCGGGAGCGCTGCACGATCCGGCTGAGCTAGCATTGCACGAGGCCGTGATGAAAGCCAGCGCCGCACTGCAGGGCGCATCGGGCACCGAGCTGGATTCATTCGTCCCGGTGGCTGGCACGTTAGTTGCGCCGATTGACACGTTCTTCGCTGAAGTATTGGTAATGGCTGACGACCGTGAACTGCGAGCCGCGCGCATGGGACTACTGGCCGGCATCGGCGAACTGGCTGATCGAGTGCTGGACTTCTCGGCGCTGTAGGGAGCTTCCATTGCCGCCGAAAATCCCCACTCCTTTGCTTGATGTGGCGAATGTGATATATAGTCATACTTGCATATATAAAACAGTGGAGGTGGATATGGCTCGAACTGTAATCGACCTCGATGACGCAGCGCTGGCTTTCGCAGCGCGGCAACTTGGCACGAGGACTAAGCGCGAGACGATAAACCAGGCGCTCACCGTTGCTGCGAGCATCAGCGCCGATGATCGCGCCCGAGGTTTGGCTTGGCTACAGGAGAACGCCGACCACATCCTAGACTTCGACATCCTCGTCCAACAGGAGCGGTCTGGGCGGTGACTTACCTCGCCGATACCTCCGCTGTTTGGCGCCTACTACGGGGGGACATTGGGCCGCCATGGCCGGGATACGTGGCTCAAGGGCTCGTCGCTATCTGCCCACCAACGGAATCCGAGCTCATGGTCTCAGTGAAATCCGATCATGACTACGAACCCTTTTTCGGCATGCTGGCTCGAACCTTTGGCTGGTGTCCAACCCTCGACAACCCATGGCGACAGGTGCTATCTGTCCAGCGAGATCTCATCAGGATCGGACATCACCGAGGTCCCTCTCCGATAGACATTCTGATAGCCCTTACCGCGCAGGAGCGTCGCCTGACTTTGATCCACGCGGATGCCGACTTTGCCGCTATCGCCAAGGTGAGGCCTGGTGCGCCGATGATCAGGGTCGATGAGCCTTAGGCGCAAGTTCAACGTTTCCCCTAACGATGTTGTGCGCGATAAAAATTTTTGCCACAAGTTCTCCTAACTTGGCAAAAACGAGCTGCCGCTGACCTGGTCGTTTCATGGACAATGAGGGCAGTAGCTTGCAATCGTGCACCACATCGTAAAAACGTTGAACCGATGAGGAGAGCCATCCGACGCTACCGTGAGAAAGCGGCATTAAGTCATAGTAAGAGTAGTAGGATGTGTTCATGAATACATGCACACTGACTGTGCGGTTGCCGCGCGAGGAGTACATGCGGCTCAAAGTGGTTGCGAAGGATCGCGACAAGAGCCTGAACAGAGTGGTGCTGGAGGCTATATTGGCTGATTTGGATTCGTCCACTCCGGCGCGGCGGCAATGGCGAATACCGGTTGTGGATACCCCACCTACGACAGCTATATCCGAAGGCTGGGATTCGCGGCTGGAAGGGTTCGGGCAGTGGTAGACACACTGGTAGATACCAGTGTTCTTGTGTCAGCTACTAACGCACGTGAAGCCGCACACCGGCGCTGCTTCGCAGCGCTTACGGCGACGCGAGGTCGTCTGGTGATTTCACCATTAGTGTTGGCGGAGGCCGACTACATGATCGCACGGCTTGGCCAGGTGCCGGCTGAAGTGGCAATGCTCCAAGATATTCGCGACAACATGACAGTAGCGCAGTTCAGCAATGACGACCTGGACCAAGCGATTGCGGTAGTTGAACAGTATACGGATCTGAACATCGGAATTACCGACGCCTCGATTGTGGTGTTAGCAGCGAGATACCACACCACACGCATACTTACCTTGGATTACAAACATTTTCAGGCGATTACGCCACTAGCTTCTGGGGATCACTTTACGCTTCTTCCTTCGAGCTAGAGTCGTGTAGTTGATATTGTCGTTAGTCTGCTGGGGGTTCAGTCGGCCCTTCGCTGTGCTGTCGTTGATCCAGGTAGAGCACCCGCTATTCGGACGCGCTTCGGGCGCAGAATTTCCAAACGCTGCGGCGGAGTGACGGTTTAAGGGCGTCGCTTTGAGGGGCGCCCCAAAGCATGGCACGTAACGCGAGAGGGCACCTCAGACACGTCGAGACATCTCACCCGCGCTAGCGTATGCGCGTGGCAGTTAACGGTTCAACGCAGACGATTGAAGCCAACGACATTGCTAAGAGCTACGGCAGCGTCAAAGCCGTGGATGGCGTATCACTGTCAGTGTCCGAAGGCGAGTTCTTCGGGATCCTGGGGCCCAACGGCGCCGGAAAGACCACCACGCTAGAGATTCTTGAGGGCCTCCGGCAGCCCGACCGAGGTAGAGCCACGCTATTTGGCCTCCCAGTGTGGCCGCGGAACCTGAAGCTGCTGCCCCGCATTGGAGTGCAGCTACAGGCGTCGGCATTCTTTGAGCGGCTCACCGCCCGGGAACAGATCCGCACGTTCGCCTCGCTGTACGGGGTAAAGACGGCCAAGGCAGACGCGATGCTAGAAACTGTCGGACTGGCGGACCAGGCTGATATTAGGACTGAAAAGCTCTCCGGCGGCCAAACCCAGCGCCTCTCGCTGGCCTGCACGCTAGTGCACGACCCGGAGCTGGTCTTTCTGGATGAGCCAACCGCGGCCCTGGACCCCCAGGCTCGGCGAAACCTGTGGGACCTGCTGCGCGGGATCAATTCCAGCGGCCGCACCGTCGTCCTCACCACGCACTACATGGATGAAGCGGAAACGCTATGCGACCGGGTAGCGATCATGGACGCTGGGAAGATTCTGCGGGTCGATGCTCCCGCCGCCTTGATGCGTGACCTGCACCGCGCGGTGCACGTCAGTGTGGCGCACGGCACGATCAGTCCTGAAGCGGCCGCCGAGCTGCCCGGGGCGGCGCAGGTAAGCGACGATGGTGTTTCGTTAACTATCACTACGACCGAACCAGCGGTGCTGCTCACCGAGTTAGTGCAACGACAATCACTCACCGACCTGCAGGTCAAAGGGCCCACCCTCGAAGACGTCTTCTTAGAGCTAACCGGACGGGAGTACCGGGCATGAGCGGTTTTGGCACTTTGGCCAAAGTGCTGGCCCTGAGTTTCATTCGCGACAAAACCGCGGTGTTCTTTACGATCCTCTTTCCGTTGATGTTCCTCGTGCTCTTTGGGGTGCTATTCACCAATCATGGCGCCTCCAAGGCGCATGTGGTGCAAGTCGGTGGCGTAGCGGTACTCGACCAATTGCCGCAAACAGCAAAGACCGATTTGAAGGACTCACTGAACGTCACTAAAGAATCTGGACCATTGGAACCACAGCTACGTAAAGTACGTGATGGCGATTACGACGCCGTAGTCAGCGAGAAAGACAACCAGCTGGTGGTGTACTACTCCGAGGCAGACCAGGTTCGCTCGGCCACAGTGCGGGGCGTGCTGGAATCGGTAGTGCAGAGCGCCAACATTGCCGCCAGCGGCAACGTTCCCCGCTACGGGATGAACACACAACGCGTAGAAGATAAATCTATTCAGCCCATCCAGTACCAGACCCCTGGGCTGTTGGGCTGGGCGATATCGATGAGTGCGGTATTCGGGGCGTCACTAACCCTGGTGGAATGGCGGCGACGTAAAGTCTTGCGGCGGCTGCGGTTGGCCCCGGTGTCGCTGGCGGCGGTAATTACCGCACGTGTGGGTGTGAGTATCGCGATCGCTCTCGTACAGGGCGTCATCTTCGTCGGCATTGCGCTGCTGCCAGCGTTCGGACTGCAACTCACCGGAGACTGGTGGCTTGCGATCCCGCTGATCATCTGTGCCACGCTGGCATTTTTCGCTATCGGATTGCTCGCCGGCTCTTTCGCAAAGACCGCTGAGGGCGCGAGCGGAATCTCCAACCTCATCGTGCTGCCGATGGCATTTCTGTCCGGAGCGTTTTTCCCACTGGACAGCGCACCAGCATGGCTGCGGAGCCTGTCGGAGATTTTCCCGCTCAAGCACCTGGTGGACAGCATGCGCAACGTTTTCGTCCGCAGCGCCGACCTCACCACTATCCTGCCCGATGCGGCGTTACTGCTCGCTTTCGCTGCCGTCGCCGGAGCCATAGCAGTGAAGTTATTCCGCTGGGACGACGTCTAGGACGTCGTCCCATACAGCTATCGACGAACTCGACGCAAGTGCGGCAGAATGGAAACATGGCACGCAGACCGGATCAGGTTGTCGCGGAAGTATCCAACCAGATCCGTGATGTGATGGAGACCGAGCTTCAGATACGTTTCGCCTACCTTTTTGGGTCGGCATCCCGAGGTGAGGATCGGGTGGGAAGCGATGTTGATCTAGCGGTGTTCACCAAACCTCGCGGAAGTTTACTCGACGACGCTCGGCTACACAATGAGCTGGTCACCGCGCTCAATCGCGAGGATGTCGATCTGCTGATGCTCGAGAGTGCGCCCCTGTGGTTGCAGTATCGGGTGGTGGCGGGCCAGGTTGTGTTCAGCCGGGACGAACACGCACGTATCGCCTTTCGGCAGCGGGTCGAGCAGGAATTTTTAGACTTCCGTCCCTACCACGATAGCTACCTCAAAGCGGTGCGCGAACGGGCGCGCCAAGGAGTGCTAAGTCATGGTTGATGTTTCGCGGATCGTGGACTGCTGGCAATGCTCGCCCGCTACGTTCGGATTCTGCGCATACTCGCCGAGCTACCGCTCGACGAGTATCAGAAAGACCCGCGTAACTTTGGCAGCGCCGAGCGGTTCCTTCAGCTTGCTATAGAAACCACCCTGAGCATTGGCCATCACATTATCGCAGCATCTGGGTTCAATCAGCCGACAAGTTACGCTGACGTCTTCCGGGTATTGGGCAAGGAAGGCGTCCTCAAGGTGGACTTTGCTGCCACGCTCGAACCGATGGCCAGAATGCGCAATCGCCTCGTGCACCACTACGAAGATATCGAACCCGCTCGGGTCCACGACATTCTTCGGTCTCACCTCGATGATTTCGATCACTTCGCCCGTGCAATCGCTGAGTATATTGAAGCTGTCCAAAGTTGAGGGCGCGAATAGGACCCTAAACAACAGTCATTGCCGAGGAGGCTCTTCAGGTGGGACGACGCGTAAGAGTCCCAGCCTGAACGACAACTTACGAGGGGGTGCACGATAAATTTTGCACAAGTTCTCTTAACTTGGCAAAAACACGCTGCCGCTGACCTGGTCACTTCATCGAAGATGATGACAGTAGCTTGCAATCGTGCACCATGTCGTAAGCGCGACGTGTCGCCCCCGCCGCGCTGCGCTAAGCCGATAAGGCTGCCGAGTAGCATCACGTAGTGAAAGGAGCGCAGCGTGAGCGACCTGATTGACACCACCGAGATGTACTTGCGGACAATTCTCGAGCTGGAAGAAGAGGGCGTCGTACCGCTTCGGGCCCGCATCGCTGAGCGGCTACAGCAAAGTGGGCCGACTGTGAGCCAAACCGTCGCCCGTATGGAGCGAGACGTCCTGGTCCGCGTGGAAGGCGACCGCCACCTTGAGCTCACTGAGGCAGGTAGACGCCGAGCTATCGCTGTTATGCGCAAACATCGGCTCGCCGAGTTGCTGCTGGTGAATGTGATCGGGTTGGAATACGAGATCGCCCACATTGAAGCGTGCCGTTGGGAGCATGTGATGAGCGACGAGGTGGAGCGGAAGGTCTATCAACTGCTGGGTCGGCCTTCGGTCTCCCCGTACGGAAACCTCATCCCAGGACTTGATGAGCTCGACGCGACGGTGTCGATGAGCGTTCCCGAAACGGCCGCTCCTCTTATCTCGGCGCCAGCGGATTTCCCGTTATCCGTTCGTCGCATCTCAGAGGAGCTCCAGAAGCATCCTGATTTACTGCGCCGGCTCTACGACGCTGGAGTCGCTCCAGGGCGCCCGATCACATTGACACGCGACGACGGAGAAATCAGCGTTACTGGGCTGACCGGCACAGTGCGTATGCCGCACACCATGACCAGTTTAGTGTTTGTAAGTTGAGAAGACCAAGCCGCTGAGCTGGCCTAAGAGGGTCTGCCAAAAAAGTCATCTGCCAAGGCCGCAGGAGCCGCCGCCTACGAAGGTAGGCAAGGCGACGAGAACACCGGCAGGGGCTTTTTAGTGGACGCTCTAAAGACGCTACTGGAGCTTTTTGCCTAATGCTAGGAGCTTGCCAGCGAGCGCCGCGGAGCGTTTAGGGTCACTTCTGGGCTCGGTGGTGACTACTAACGTAAAGCTGCCTGCATCGGTGAACCAACCCACCTCGTGACTGGGGCCCACGGCAACGCCTTGGGCTGGGTCAGCGGGGCGAACAATGGTGTAAGCGCCTTCGCCAAGGCCGCTGGCGTCTTGCGCTCCTTGTGGAGTGAAGCGTTCCTTGAATGCCTTGGCATCTAGCTTTCCAGCGGCGAATGTGAGCGTGAGATCTGGCAGCTGGCGCTGCGCACTTCGCAGTGTGCATGATTCGACGCTGCTACCAGCATCTCCTCCGGATTGTTTCGAGCGATGGAAGGCCGCTATGTCGAAAGATAGTCCGGTCTCACGCTTGATCAACTCATAGCTGATTTTACGACAGATACCGCCGGCGTCGGCGGCGGGAGCAACCGCGCGTGGCAGCATTGGCGCGGAGGGTGACGCGGAATGTTGTGTACTAGAAGCCGACGACTGGTCCCGGCTGGAGGAATTCTTGGCCGGATCAGGGCCGCAGCCGGTGAGCAGCATGCCAATGAGACAGAGCAACGCGGCGCCTACCCAACGAGCCTCCAGCTGACTGTGGCTACGTTGCGGCAAGACCGCCATGTGTACTCCTATACGACGCGCATTACTGCAATCTTCAGGTCGGTAGCCATTATGACTCGCTAGCTAAGCTAGCGAGTGCCCGGCTGCTGTGGCTCGGGATTGACGTAGCGACGCGATCTCAGCTTCAAAGTCGGCGAGCGAACTAAACGAGCGGTAAACACTGGCGAATCGCAGGTAGGCCACTTCATCAAGCTCTCGCAGCGGAACCAGAATGGCAAGACCCACTTCATGTGAGCCAACTTCCGCGACGCCAGTCGCCCGAATGTTCTCCTCTACCTGCTGTGCCAGCAGCGCCAATGCATCATCGTCCACTGGCCGGCCCTGGCACGCTTTACGGACTCCAGACACCACTTTACTCCGGCTGAACGGCTCACTAACACCGCTGCGTTTGACGACCGTGAGCATCGCCTCTTCGACCGTGGTGAACCGACGACCACACACCAGACAAGACCTACGCCGGCGAATTACTTGTCCCTCTTCAGCCTCCCGCGAATCGACCACTCGTGAGTCGGAACATTTACAGTAAGGGCATTTCACAGGTAATAGTGTGCAGCACATTAGGAACGTCCGCCAATAGGGCATCGGCATGGCCACTGAAGCACAGTGCCGGCAGGACATATTCACCAATTGGTTCCCGTCAAGGCCGCCGGAGCCGACTCCTAGAAGAAAAGTGGAGCAAGGCGGCTCAAAACATGCGGAACGCCGGCAGGGGTCAATCGGGGCGCTTTTAGGGTAGAAGCAAGCGCTGACCGGGTTCTATCTGCACATCGTCTAAATTGTTTAGATCGAGAATTGTGTGGATTGCGGCTGGCACACTAGCCGAACCAACATGCTCGGCGGCGATGCTCCACATGGTATCTCCCGGTGCTACCAGCACGCTGTGTGGCGCAGATTCCTTAGGTGCGGTTGCGGCCTGGGTTTGCACAGCCACGGCGAGTGCAACAACCGCGGCCACGAACACAAGAAATACCCGAACCAGGATCCGCCCGCGCCGAGTGAGCCGCACTGATGACCGTCGTTGCGGGAGTATGCGCCGGCTCGCAGTAGCACCGCCTCTCGCAGTAGCACCGCGCAGGCGCCCGGCAGGATGCATGGAGGCAAGCGAGCCTGGCCCTGGTGAATCCACCGCATGAGAACACCGCAGCTGCGAGCCTGCGGCAGTAACTACCTGATCCGACGGTGGTACAAGGTATAACCGCGGCCGACGATCAACTACGTGAGCAGTAGTCATTCAAAACTCCTGAGGGTCTAGCACGTGTGTTCGATAGAACATTCGTACGAGGATTAGACACCTAAGGTGTGACAAAATCCAGCCGAGACTCGGCGTGGCACCAGATTTTTCGTACACATGTTTGGTTTACTGCGGTTACTGTGCGTAGTCTGGACTTAGACTTCAGCGGTATCTCAAGCGATACAGCAAACACAACAGTCGGTAATCCGGCAGGTTCGGTGCGTTACCGCCGAGCGCCGCAAAGAGAGGAGCTTGGTGTGGCCAGCGCATCACTTAACCCAGCACTGCGCGAAGTGGCCGCGCTTACGGCGGCGGAGCCATCTGCTGCCAGAGCCACGCTGAGCAACCGTCAGCAGCGTATTGTCGACATGATTCGAGAATCCGTACGCAGCCGCGGCTACCCGCCAAGCGTGCGGGAAATCGGGGAAGCCGTCGGGCTCACCTCACCATCCAGCGTCGCCTATCAGCTCACCGTACTGCACAAAAAAGGCGTTTTGCGGCGTGATCCGAACCGACCCCGAGCCGTCGATGTTCGACCTGACGCCGATGCTGGCCTAACCCTGGGCGGCGACTCCAACGTAGTCGAGTTCACGCCGCGCCCCCGTTACGTCCCCGTGGTCGGACGGATCGCCGCCGGCAGCCCAATCCTGGCCGAACAAAGCACTGAAGACGTCTTTCCGTTGCCGAAAGAACTGGTGGGTGAAGGTGAACTATTTTCGCTCAAGGTAGTTGGGGACTCTATGGTCGACGCAGCTATCTGCGACGGCGACTGGGTAGTCGTTCGACAACAGCCGGAAGTGAACAACGGAGAGATAGCTGCCGCCATGATCGATGGCGAGGCCACTGTCAAAACGTTCCAACGCAAAGATGGGCATGTTTGGCTACTCCCACACAATGCTTCATATGAGCCAATTCTCGGTGATGAAGCTACAGTGCTGGGGAAAGTAGTCAGCGTGCTCCGGCGGCTATAGCTCGCGTCTTACTAGATTCTAACTTTGGCTACCTGCCGCGTTCGGAATTGGTGGGCCGCTCAGCTATCGAGCTCGAGCCATATACCGTGCCTCGCGTGGAGACCGCGCCACCAGGGGGAGGTGGTGGCTCTGGAAACGGCATTCGCGGGTTAGAAGAATACCGCGATTGGCCCGCCGAGGTGGGCGTTGCGCGCGAAAGCTCCGCGGGGCTGGCGTAGCTCCTACCGTTTTCGCCCCTCTCATGTTCGGCGTCACCGTCGGAATCGTCGACTAAACTCCGGCGACGACGCCGAAACCGCACAATGCCGATCGCACCGACTGCCAGGAGGGAGGCACCCAGCGCCGCCACTGCATAAATACCGTTCAACAGGTTGCTGCGGTTAAGCTCCGGTAGGCTAAATCCGCCGCCGCCGGCCTCGCTCTTGTTGGGCTGGTGGCCCTTAGCTACACCAGCTGGCGTCCATTGCTGCAATGACTGACCTTCACCCTCAGAGACAGTGAGGAACCCACCGCCGTCGGTGGTGTAGCTGATAGCCTCACCTCGCGGCTCGCCCGCCAACGGGGTGCGGCGACTCTTACCTGATGCCAACGCGGCGGGGATGCCGCCATCGGCGATATCCCACTCATAAGCATCGGTATAGGTGCGCAGCGCGACTCGCTTCCCGTCGGGAGATACCGAGCCCCCGGTGATCAATAACTGTGCCGCAGAGCCTAGGTTGCTTGGCCCCCCTGACGTTCCAGATGCAGAGATGGTGAGCGTTCCTGCCGCACGTAACGTGCCGACGGCCGCGCTGGGCGAGCTCAGCGACTGGACCGCGGTATATACTTTTGCCGCTCCAGATCGCTCTTTAGTCACGATGATGGGGACTTTATTGTCCGCCATCAGCAAAGCTCCCGCATCATGCGGGCCATCGGGGTAGGCGAGCCGATGACGGGTCGCGACACCACTCACGGGGTTGACCTGCCAGATCACCAGTGACTGGCGCTCACGATTGTTGTCACCAATATCGGCAACCCACAGCGTCCCATCGGAGGTACGGGCAAGGTCTTCCGGATCAAAGGGGTCTTGTGGGGAAATCAGAGTTTTCGAGATCGCACATTCCCGGTCCAGAAGGTAGATCTTGACCTCGGTTCCTCCAGTGCTGACGGCAGCGTACCCAGAGGGGGTGGCGACCAGCCCGCTCAGCTCAGTAAGGCGTGGGTCTGCGATGCGGCACAGCAGCGCAGCACTCGCCGATTCAGCAAAGGCCGAAACGTTGAGCAGTCCCAATAGCAATGCGGTGCTCAGGGACACCCTAAGAGTGCGAATCAAGACATGGCGATACAGAGCCCTCAGTATCACCGAACGTACTGACACGCGCTCTAGTGTGACAGAGTTCGGCGGACAGTTCGATGGGCAGCTCAATAAATACCAACAGCCTCTTAAAGTCCGTGCAGCGCAGCGGCTAACTCTGGGGAGACTAGTGCCCGCAATTTGGTGCCATCCGGTTCGTGCCGCACTGCAAGAACTTCGCCATCGCGATACACCCGAGCCATGACATCTCCCCGTTCAAATGGCACACATACGTCTACTTCAGTTTGCGGTCGCGGCAGCGCAGCCGCCACCGCCTCACGCAGTTGATCTATTCCCTCGCCGCTAACCGCGGAGACATACATCGCGTCTGGCAGCGCACCTCGTAGCTGCGCGAGGAATGTTGCATCCGCTGCGTCTATCTTGTTCACCACCACCAGTTCAGTGATGTCACCAGCTCCTACATCAGTCAGCACCGCGCGCACCGTGCGCAGCTGTCCGAGTGGATCCGGGTCGCGGGCGTCCACCACGTGCATGATCACATCGGCGGCGGCTACTTCCTCCAGCGTGGAGGCGAACGTATCCACGAGTTGATGCGGCAAATGACGAACGAAACCCACTGTGTCAGTGAGTGTGTAGCTGCGACCGTCGGGGGTTTGGGTGCGCCGCACGATCGGGTCCAAGGTGGCAAAGAGCGCGTCCTGCACGAGCACATCGGCGTCGGTAAGCCGGTTGAGCAGGCTAGATTTTCCAGCATTGGTGTACCCGGCAATCGCTACCGCAGGCACCTGTGCGCGGCGTCGCGATTGCCGTTGGGTGCCACGGATTACCGCCATGGCCGCAATCTCTTTACGCAGAGCGGACATTCTCGCCCGGATCCGCCGCCGATCAGTCTCGAGCTTCGTTTCACCCGAACCCTGGCGAGTACCAATGCCGCCGCCGGTACGCGACAACGCCTCACCCCACCCGCGCAGTCGAGGTAACAGATACCGCAGCTGCGCAAGCTCTACTTGAGCTTTGCCCGCTCGACTACGAGCATGTTGGGCAAAAATATCTAGGATCAGCGCAACTCGATCGACGACTTTGACCTTCACCACGTCTTCTAGCTGGGTGAGCTGACCCGGTGAAAGCTCGCCGTCACAGATAACGGTATCGGCGCCGCTAGCCTGCACCACCTCTTTAAGCTCAGCGGCCTTACCTGAACCGATGTATGTGGCTGGGTCGGGCTTGCCTCGACGCTGCACTAGCCCGTCCAGGACTTGTGCCCCAGCAGTCTCTGACAGTGCGGCCAGCTCCACCAGAGAGCGCTGTGCATCGGCTGCGGTGCCAGTGGTCCACACTCCTACCAGCACCACACGTTCCAACCGGAGCTTGCGGTACTCAACCTCGCTGATGTCGGCCAGTTCGGTAGAGATGCCCACGACGCGCCGCAGTGCATGCCGATCAGCCAGGTCGGCGTGCTCGCCATCAGACAGCAGGTTGTGGGCAGGGCCGACAGGCTCAGGAGTACTGTCGACACTCAGTGTTGTGGTCATATGCTTCTATGGTGCCACAGTTCCCGGCGTCTCAATCTCCAGGCACTTAGGCTCATAGCGGCGCCGCTTCTGACGCAAGGCATAAACGTTAATTCCGCAACGAAAGTAGCCAAACTGTGCCAGGCCGTATGCCCAGCGCCGGATTTTCGATCACCATCCGGATATCAGTACCCGCCGAAGCATCAGCGATGGGCAGACTCACCACCGCCGTCGGGGCGGCTGGCGCAGTTGTGACCGCGCTCGACGTCGTCGACTCCGACCACGTCCGAATGGTGGTTGATCTAACCTGCGACACCGCCGACGGCGGCCACGCCGATCGTGTCACCGCAGCCTTGGATTCACTCGATGGCGTTCAGGTCCGAAAGGTCAGTGACCGAACGTTCCTGCTGCACCTAGGCGGAAAAATTGAGGTGACTTCCAAAGTGTCACTACACACCCGTGACGACCTCTCTCGGGCCTACACGCCCGGGGTCGCCCGAGTGTGCCTAGCCATTGCCGAAAATCCTGACGACGCACGCCGGCTCACCATCAAACGCAACACAGTCGCTGTGGTCAGCGACGGCTCCGCGGTACTGGGACTAGGAAACATTGGCCCCGCTGCGGCGCTGCCAGTCATGGAAGGCAAGGCAGCGCTGTTCAAACGCTTCGCCGGAGTGGACGCGTGGCCGGTCGTGCTCGACACCCAAGACGTTGACGCCATTGTC
>JBBSOC010000029.1:0-23714 GCA_038260095.1 Mycobacteriales bacterium
GCTCGCTACAAGATGTGCTCAACCGCGGCCACCAAGCTGCCCGTGGTGCGCAAAATCGTGGAGCGACATGCTGGAGAGCCAACTTTGGTCATTGGTGCCTACCTGGACCAGCTCGACGCGTTAGGCGAGTATCTGGATGCCCCGATCCTGCAAGGTTCTACGTCCACTAAAGAGCGCGAGCAGCTCTTCGACGCCTTCCGCACCGGGAAGCTTCCCGTGCTTGTGGTGTCGAAGGTCGCCAACTTCTCGATTGATCTGCCCGAGGCGGCCGTGGCGATTCAGGTTTCTGGAACGTTCGGTTCCCGGCAAGAGGAGGCGCAGCGGCTGGGGCGAGTACTACGGCCCAAACACGACGGTCGGCAAGCGCACTTCTACAGCGTGGTCTCCCGCGATACCGTCGATGCTGACTTCGCCGCCCACCGGCAGCGCTTCCTGGCCGAACAAGGCTACGCCTACACCATCATCGACGCTGATGACCTACTCGGCCCAGCGGTACCTGAGGCGCCAGAGGTGGAGTGAAACAACCGGCAGCAATTTCACGAGGGACTATCTTGGGCACGATCAACTGCCAACATGAAGCCTATGCGCAGATGAGCTCAACGGTAAGGAATTAGGTTCGATCTCAATGCTCACCCAAGCCTGATGCATCGGCAATGTCGCGGGAAATGTCGCTTATTTTTCGGTATAGCCGACTATCGTCGGGGACTCGAATGAATCCATATTTGAGGTAGAACGTGACCGCTGATTCGTCGGCGGCGTCTACGATGAGGAAGCGGGCGGCAACGTACTGAGTGGCCCGCGCGGCTCGCGATAACGCATGCGCTAAGAGAGTGCCACCTAGGCCTTGCCCGTGAAGGGTTTTATCCAAAGCTAGCCGCGCCAGCAAGATTGCTGGAGAAAAATCTGGGCTACCGCGGCTAAGCTTGGTAGGCATACTGGACCGTTCGACTATGTGACCAGCCAGGGAGTAGTAGGCCACGACACGTGTCGGCTCTTCTACTGGTGTCCATACGAAGGTTCGGGCGGTGTTGTTTGCCGCGGTGTGTCTGGCGGAGCGCACAAGCCACGTATTCAGGTCGGGTTTACCGCAGTCAAAACCTTCAAGCTGATGCTCGGGCGCCAATGCGGCAGAGAGTAGCTGCGAATTCACGAATGACTCTCAGTTCCTAGGACTCTCTGTCACTACCGAGCCCAAATGACCCGCCGCCTCACGCAATGCCCGGTTTGGCCGCGGCTCGGCATCTAGTGAAGCGATCATGCGGTCATAGAACTCCGAAGGTACTAACGTGGCACGTTCTCGTCGTAGCGCCTCGTGAGCGGCGGCACGAACATTGCGCACAACGAAAGCTGTCAGCGTTTCGTGGCTGGCAAAGGCAGCCTGCTCCAGCAGCTCTTTATCGTGGGTTTCTAGCCTTACTTCCAACCGTGCCGTTGGTGGGGCCATCACTAAGTTTCCATCCTTTTATGCATTGCTACCAAAAATCTATTGTACGGAAGCTGTACGGCTAAAGCAATAGTGGGTGCCCAAGCGAAGCTGCCGAAATGGATTTATCCGAGGTCTTGCCTTGCTCATACCCAGTTGTGCCGCGGCCGCGTAAAAGACGACCGGCGCACTGTCCCGTAGATTCATCCAGCGCTCTCAGCATGCGTTTGAGTGCCACCTGACGGTAGGAGGCGTCTAGCAGCTCGGCGACTTCTACCCAGTCCACAGCGGCAACGGTGAAGTCCAGCGCAAGCCAACCGGCAACACCAAAATACGGCGGCGAATAGAAGCGCTGGTCACTCAGCAGCGCCTCAGAGTCAGTTGCCTCAGGCTTGAATACCATCGCATAGGGGTGCTCGTCGTTGCCGGCGAAAAGCGCAAAGAGCTTCTTCCCCGCCCGAAACGTTGGTCGACCCCATGCTTTGATTTCTACTGACTCAGGAAAGGCCAGGCACAATTTACGTAGCTGCGCAAGGTAGGGATCGTCGTCGCTGTACATCCGTGGGTGCGGCATAACCTTAGGCTAGCAACCCAGGCACGTTACATGCCCAGGCCAACGATTTGTGTTGCAAGCTCAGACGGCCGCCAGCGGGCCTCGTACGTCGGCCGCGCCCAGTCGGGCGGCGTCGGCAGTACGGTCGTCGGGCATCCGCTGCGATTCTCGCTCCGCGGCTACCCGCGCCTGATAATGCGCGATCTCCGCCCGTCGAGCCGCCTTATTCCAGCCCAGGACCGGGGCAAGCAGTATCGCCGCGTGCTCGGCGGATTCCAGACCGCGATGCGCGGTCTCCATCGAGATGCGAGTGCGACGCGTGAGTACATCATCGAGGTGCAGCGCCCCTTCGGACGTGGCTGCATACACAATTTCGGCGGCCACATACTCAGGGGCGCCAGCGACTGGTTGCCCAAGCTCGGGATTAGCGTCTATCATTGCCAGCAGCTCCACCGACAATGAGCCGTACCGCTCTAGTAGATGCTCCACAACGCCGGCCGATACGCCGTGCCGCACCGCGGTATCGGCACGCTGATTCCAAGCCAGACGGAAACCATCAGCCCCGATGAGCGGAACGTCTTGCGTGCGACTGGGTCGAACGTCCCTAAGCCGACGCACGGCCAAATCCACCACGTCGGCAGCCATAACCCGATAGGTGGTGAACTTGCCGCCAGCAACTAACATCAAGCCCAGCATGGGTTCCACCGCAGCGTGTTCGCGGGAGAGTTTGCTGGTCACATCGGACTCGCCGGACAACAACGGACGAAGCCCGGCGTACACGCCCTCAATATCTTCGGGCTTGAGTGGCCGCTCCAACACAGTGTTGAGCTGGCCGAGAATGTAGTTGATATCCACACTGGATGCGGCTGGGTGCGCTCGATCGAGGTTCCAGTCAGTATCAGTGGTACCAATGATCCAGTGGCCACCCCAATCGATTACGAACAGCACCGATGTGGCCGTGCGCAGAATCAACCCGCTGTCGCCGTTGATGGTGCTACGTGGTACCACCAAGTGAACGCCTTTGCTGGCGCGCACTCGCAGCCCTCGGGTACTGCCCAGCATCGCCGAAATATCATCGCTCCACACCCCGGTCGCCGCTATCACCGTGCGGGCCGAAACTGAAAACTCTTCCCCGGTCTCAGCGTCGTGTACCCGCACGCCTACGACCTCACGAGCATCGCGCACCACATCAATGACACGGGCGCTCGGCACGATCGCCGCACCGTACGATGCAGCGGTGCGAGCCAAAGTCACCACAAAACGAGCATCGTCTACTTGAGCGTCGAAGTACCGAATCGCCCCAATCAAAGCATCGTGCCTCAGCCCAGGAAATAGCCGTCGCGCTTGGCGACGAGATAGGTGCCGATGCCGGGGTAGACCACGATTGGTGCCAAAAATGCTGCCCAAGGTGTCATACAGCGCCAGGCCGGCGCCATAATAAGGCCGCTGCCACCATCGATGGGTCAGCGGTAGCAGAAATTGCGTTGGACGAACCAAATGCGGCGCCAGCGACGTCAACAATAAACCGCGTTCACGAAGTGCCTCGCGTACCAGGCCGAAGTCCAGCTGCTCCAGATAGCGAAGGCCACCGTGGATCAACTTACTGGAGCGACTCGAGGTGCCAGCGGCAAGATCGCTCGCTTCGATCAGCGCCACCGAGAGTCCACGACTGGCAGCATCTAACGCGGTACCGGCTCCTGTGACACCACCACCCACAACCAGCACATCGAAGGTTTCGCAACGTAACCGGCGCACATCACGTGCCCGCTGCGCAGGACCTAATTGGCTGGCAGTGAACCGGGAAACTTTCGGGTCTCGGTACATGTGTGCAACGTTACGGTAGCTAGAGTCCCTACGTTGCGCCTACTGGCGGTGGCGGGACTGATATTGCGGATCTACCGTCGACACCGGCTGATTCCACAGGCTGTAGCCAAATAGCACAGCCCCCGAGGCTATGCCAGCAATCAACAATGTTTCCAACGCCAAGCGCGCCGCAGCAGCATTGTCCCCGGTTAAAGCGTCCGGGCGAAACACATAGGCTGCCAGCGCAAAGCATGGTCCGGCAACGCCTACGGCCATCGACTCCCAAAGCCCGCAACTCGCGGACTTGGCATGCCAAGCAAGCCAACCACCAATGACAGCCGGACCCAGAATAGCCACAACTGTCATCAAACTCGCCGTTACACCATGCAGGGTCTGATCGATCGGCGTGGCTCCGCTGCCCGGTCCACCCACCAAGATTGAACCGATGGGGACCGTCTGGCCTACGTGGTCTCTCCAACTCACCACTACCGACAGCAAACCTAGTAACCAAATCCATCCAAAGTGCCACCAAATCGAGCGGACGAGGACAGGAATGCTGAGTACAACGGCGGCGGCCAGTCCACCTAGCAGCGCACCGACAGGCATGCTCGCACCAATGTCTATACCCGTTGGAATTGCGCGGGGAGATCGCGCTCCGGCGGCTAGAGCGACAACTAATGGCACGGCGAAAAGCACTGTGACCGCGGGTGGAACAATCGCTGTGTAATACTCCGACTTATTCATTGGAGGCCCGCCGCGAGCCAGTAGTCGGCGCGACAGCAACGCGGCGATCAGCACCGAGCTCGCCGTGTACCACACTTGCGCAGTGATGCTCGGAGTCCATGCCTGCGCCCGCTCGGCGCAAAAGCAGCCGTTCCAGTCGATAGTGCCGAGCAACCGGCCGAAAAACACCTGAAGCAGCACGGCGACCACAGCAATCCCAGCGGCCACGAGACCCACTGGGCGGCGCCGTGGCACGGCGGGAAGCCCAACAGCGGACTTGCCAGAGAGATTGGTAGCCATGGTGAGCCTCAAACTAACGCATGCAAGGGTTGGCCTGCACTAAGCAGCTCAATATGCAGCTCAATATCAGCGCGATGGTGCGGCATCTAACCTCTGCTTCAAGACCTGTAATCCACATGTTCACTGCGTATTATTGAAACCTTTGGGTTACACCAGGCATGCTAATGGGGACGAACACGTGTCCGTCCCCATTAGCGAATTATTTGTGTCTTAACTGCTGTATGTCTTAGAAGTCCATGCCGCCCATGTCGGGAGCACCACCGGCGCCAGCGCCGGCTTTTTCCTTCTCTGGCTTGTCGGCCACCACAGCGCTGGTCGTCAAGAACAGCGCAGCAATTGACGCAGCGTTTTGCAGCGCAGAACGTGTCACCTTGGCCGGGTCGATGATGCCGACTTTGATCATGTCGACATACTCACCGGTCGCGGCGTCAAGCCCTTGCCCGATCGGCAGCGAACGTACTCGCTCAACCACAACGCCGCCTTCAAGGCCGGAGTTTATCGCGATCTGCTTAAGCGGCGCCTCCAACGCAACCTTGACGATTCGGGCACCAGTGGCCTCATCGCCGGTAAGGTCGAGCTTGTCGAAAGCAGTAACCGAAGCCTGTAGTAGCGCTACGCCACCACCGGCAACAATGCCCTCTTCGACAGCAGCCTTAGCGTTACGCACAGCATCTTCGATGCGGTGCTTACGCTCCTTCAGCTCAACCTCAGTGGCAGCACCGACCTTGATCACCGCAACGCCGCCGGCAAGCTTGGCCAGACGCTCCTGCAGCTTCTCTTTGTCGTAGTCGGAGTCGGAGTTCTCGATCTCGGCGCGGATCTGGTTCACTCGGCCAGCGATCTGGTCAGAGCTACCTTCACCATCCACGATCGTGGTCTCGTCCTTGGTAACAACGATCTTGCGAGCGCGACCGAGCAAGTCGAGCGTAGCGCTCTCCAACTTCAAGCCGACCTCCTCGCTGATGACCTGGCCACCAGTGAGGATCGCGATGTCGCCCAGCATTGCCTTGCGACGGTCGCCAAAGCCTGGAGCCTTTACCGCAACCGACTTGAAGGTGCCGCGGATCTTGTTCACGACCAACGTGGCGAGTGCTTCACCCTCGACATCCTCGGCAATGATCGCCAGCGACTTACCCGACTGCATGACCTTCTCCAGCAAGGGCAGCAGGTCTTTGACCGCGCTGATCTTCCCGTTGAGGATCATGATGTAAGGATCGTCGAGCACGGATTCCATACGCTCGGTATCGGTAGTGAAGTACGGCGAGATGTAGCCCTTGTCAAAGCGCATACCCTCGGTGAGCTCGAGCTCGAGGCCGAAAGTGTTGCTCTCTTCAACGGTGATGACGCCTTCTTTGCCGACCTTGTCCATGGCCTCGGCGATGATCTCGCCAACGCTGGGGTCAGCGGCAGAAATGGACGCGGTAGACGCAATTTGTTCTTTGGTTTCGACGTCCTTAGCGACCTTGCTCAGCTGCTCGGCAACTGCGGCAACCGCAGCCTCGATGCCTTTCTTCAGCGCAATGGGATTAGCGCCAGCAGCAACGTTGCGCAGACCCTCGCGCACCAACGCTTGGGCAAGCACGGTGGCGGTGGTGGTACCATCGCCAGCTACGTCATCGGTCTTCTTAGCAACTTCCTTGACGAGCTCAGCCCCGATCTTTTCTAAGGGGTCTTCTAGCTCAATTTCTTTCGCGATGGAGACACCGTCGTTGGTGATCGTCGGTGCACCCCACTTTTTTTCCAACACGACGTTGCGGCCCTTGGGCCCCAGCGTCACCTTGACGGCATCGGCGAGAGCGTTCATACCGCGCTCAAGTCCGCGGCGAGCTTCCTCGTCGAAAGCAATCATTTTGGCCATAAGTAAGTAGTCCTCCAGCGTGGAATGGACAGTGCAGTCCCATATGCCGCAGCACGCGCTTTGCTTAGACAAAGACACGCCACAGCTAGGGTTGGTATGCGTACGTGTGATCGGGTCTGTGCCCGCGACGGACGGCCCGGATCGATCCTCAGCCTATGTACAGGCTGCGCATCGATGTTCTTGCCTCACCGCCCCGACCTTGTGTTACACGAACTAGCACTCTAGTACTGCGAGTGCTAGTTCAAGGTTTAGCACTCTCGGGCGCCGAGTGCAAGCGAGACGATCATTTTTGACCGTGACACAACCAAAGAAAATCGCGGTTCACATACAGAAGCCCGCCCCCCGCTTGAGGCGAGGGACGGGCTTCATTACTTGTAGAAAGCGACTAGCCGACGATACGAACCGTATCTGCCTGCGGACCTTTCGGACCCTGAGTCACTTCGAATTCGACCCTCTGGCCGTCCTCAAGCGACTTGTAGCCTTCTTGTTCGATTGCCGAAAAGTGCACGAAGACGTCGGAACCGCCGTCAACAGCAATGAAGCCATAACCCTTTTCGGAGTTAAACCACTTAACAGTGCCCTGAGCCACTGCGCCACACATCCTTCTTATTACAGCTGCGCAGACCCCACATTTTGCGAGACCTGGGTCTTCGTCCCAGCCCCGCACAGCTAGGTTGCGCACGAACACTGATCAAGAACTCCGACCGATTCTAAACGCTACCCGACGCGAGGCCACGGGGGTAGGGCGCGGCAGGAAATATGTATTCAAGTTGGTTTTTAGTAGCTCACATACGCACCAGCGACATCTCGAACGCTCGCGCTAAGCAGCGTCCGCAGTGAGGCGACGCGCTGACCGCGCTCGCTGCCGGGCCGACCGCAATCTGCGTAGCCGCTTAATCAGCAGCGGGTCACTTTCCATCGCAGAGGGATTGTCGATCAAGGCGTTGAGCACCTGGTAGTAACTGGTAGCGGTCATACCAAACAGGTCTTTGATTGCCTGCTCCTTGGCGCCAGCGTAACGCCACCATTGGCGCTCAAACTCGACGATTTGGCGCTCCTGTTCGGAAAGACTGGTTGACGAAGTAGCCGTTTCAGTAGCAGCTTCGCCTACTTGAGGTATTACGGCTGTCATCTGTTTCCCGTTCCTTTGATCTCCAATGATTCCAAGCTGTCACATCTGCCTGCGCCCTAACGCAATAACATTATTGTAATTTACCTCCTGGATATTATCGCGGCAGCCGTCGAGTATCTGCCGTGCCGACATGGACGGCGCGGCGAGCTGGCAGAGTAGGTCACATGCCTGGAAACAGTCCTCGACCCAATCGACGCAAGCCCGGTAGCAAGAAAGGCGCAGTTGTCGGGTCCGGCGGACAGCGAAGACGCGGCCTGGAAGGTAAGGGTCCCACGCCTCCTAAAGAAAAAAGGTTCGCGCATCCCGGATCGAAACGAGACTCCGAGCAGAAAGCCACTCAGAATCGAGGGGAGGCTGCCAAAGTCTCCCCCGGTCGCCGAAGCCGCGGCAGCGCCGAAGCCGCGGAGCTGCTCGTCGGCCGCAACCCGGTCGCCGAAGCACTACGAGCCGGTATCCCCGCTACTGCGTTGTATGTGGCACTAGGAATCAAGGCAGACGAGCGAATTACCAGCGCCATCCTGGCTGCCGGTGAACGAGGGCTTCCACTGCTCGAAGTGGGTCGAGCTGAGCTGGATCGGATGACCAGCGGGGTGCTACACCAGGGCATCGCACTCAAAGTGCCTCCGTTTCGCTATACGCCATACGAAGATCTGCTCCGCGGCAGCAACTTGCTCGTAGCACTCGACGGCGTCACCGATCCTCGAAACCTCGGCGCGATCGTGCGGTCGGCGGCGGCGTTCGGTGCGGCAGGCGTGGTGTTACCGGAGCGGCGAGCCGCGAGTATGACAGCCACGGCGTGGCGCACCTCGGCCGGAGCAGCGGCACGTATACCGGTCTCCAAGGTCACCAACCTGGTCCGAGCGCTCAAACAGGCGCAGGAGACAGGGCTTACTGTGATCGGGCTCGACGCAGATGGCGCGTCAACCATCGACGGCTGTGCCGGCTCCAGCCAGCGGGTGATGATCGTCGTTGGATCCGAAGGCCGTGGACTGTCCCGCCTGGTTAGTCAAACATGTGACACGCTGGTGTCCATCCCTATGGTTGACAAGGCGGAATCACTCAACGCCTCGGTCGCGGCAGCTGTAGCGCTGGCTGAAGTAGCTCGCTGCCGCAGAGTTTGAACAGAGAATTCGCGCGTCCCACGGATTTATCGACCAACTCGACAGTTCTGCTGCTTTTGAGCCCAAGACTAGCGTTTTTCGTCGAATTCGTAGACTAGAGTCACGCCCCATGATCGAGCGTGGTAACGACCAGCGACCGGGGCGACCTGTGCGCCGCACCGCAACACTTGCGGCACTGGCAGCAGAGCTAGGCGTATCGCGTACTACTGTCTCTAACGCCTATAACCGCCCTAATCAGCTCTCGCCAAAGCTGCGGGAACGAGTGCTGTCGGCCGCGCGTGAACTGGGGTACCCCGGACCTGACCCGGTCGCGCGATCGTTGCGGACCCGAAGCGCCGGTGCGATCGGGCTTCTGTTCACTGAGATGCTTTCTTACGCATTCGCAGACCCAGCGGCGGTGCTCACGTTGAAGGGGCTCGCGGCTGCCTGTGAGGACGCCCGCACTGGTCTGCTGCTGGTGCCCAGCGCGCAGACCCACGGATCGCAACTGCCCGCATTGGCCGCGAGGGCGGCTGTGGACGGATTTGTGGCCTACTCGCTACCGCGTGGAGACGCTGCACTCAGCGCTGCGCTGAATCGACCGGTACCCACCGTGGTGATAGATGCGCCGCTGGATGTTTCTGAGGCAGACTGGGTTGGTATCGATGATCTGCAGGCCGCTGCGAGCATTGGTGAGTACCTAGCCGCCTTGGGGCATCGTGATGTCGGCGTTGTGGCCACAAAACTGCGCGAAACACCCCAACAAACGCTGTTAAGCCTCGCGGATCAGCAAATCTCAGCATATGACGTGGTCCGATTAAGGCTGATTGGCCTGGCTCAGGGGCTCGGCACCCAGCAAAGCCAGATGCCAGTTGTAGAGTGCTCTGAGCAAACAGTTGCCGCTGCACAGCACGCATGCCATCGGCTCCTGGCGGCCGCTCCAGGACTTACCGCGGTGGCATGCACTACCGATGTTCTTGCGTTCGGAGCACTGGCGGCGGCGAGTGAACTCGGCATCGATGTACCTACACAGCTCTCCGTCACTGGATTCGATGCGATCGGCGAATCAGCGGCGCGCAAACTCACGACAGTACGACAACCGCACTACGAAAAAGGACAGGTGGCGTGGGAGCTACTGAGCACCCGCGCCAACCGTCATGAGCTACAGCGACGAACGTTGACGACAGAGCTAATACTGCGAGGCACGACCGCCCCTCAGTATTAGAAGGCTGCGCCAAGCGTGGCCTTTACCGGACCAGACTAACCAGCCGGGGTCAGGCTAGCCGCTATGATGCAGGCGTAGGTCCTGCCGACGTGGCGCAATTGGTAGCGCACCCGACTTGTAATCGGGCGGTTAGGGGTTCAAGTCCCCTCGTCGGCTCCGTAAAGCAGCTGGTCAACGCTCTCTCCTCGCATTAATCGCCGTCAGTTCAACCTCGGTGTCACACAGATGTCACAGAGCCCAGCACCTTGGCTGGCCCTTCGTCGACTTGGGATCGGTCTCTTCCGCCCTGCCGTCCACTGAAACCCGGTTAAGTCGGATCTTTAGAAGCGAGTCGTCGAGGTCGACGTCCGACCACCGGAGCCCGGCGATTTCACCCCAGCGGAGGCCATACAAAGCCAGCCGATCACACTGCGCAGCTGTCAATAGCTGTTCGACTTCGGTGGCTTAAAGGTTTGCATCTCCGCTCTTTTTTGCGGAGCACGGCCAACCAAAGATGCGACGTTGCGAGCAACGAAGCCTTGTTTAATGGCATCATCGAGTGCGCTTGTCAGAACGAACAGCATTAAGTTGATCGCGCGAGGCTTCCACGGGCGGTTTGCTCTACCGTCGGAACGCGTAAACCCTCCTGCCCGCAGAGAGGCCACAGGGGTCTTGAAAGAGATAACCCCGGCGGCTTGCAAGCAGAGGCGACCGGGGTGTTCGTAATCAGTATAGCGGAAGGTTTAGCGGTGACGAAACTGCTGTTCGTAGTAGAAGCAGCCATATCCCGAGAGCGGTTGGCGCCCTACCGCGATGAAGCCGACGGCAGCATAGCCGCAGCGGTCAAGTTGTATGAATGGAACGCGGCGATGTCCGCTGCCTTATGGCAAGACATCGGGCACCTTGAGGTGCTGCTGCGTAACGCGATGCACGACCAGCTCACCGCATGGAACATCGCGCACTATGGAAATCCGCGCTGGTACGACGATCCGGGGAATCTCCTTGCAGCCCATCGCCGCGAGGACATCGCCATGGCGCGTTCCCGGCTAGCCAGAGCCAACAAGCCCGACGATCCTGGCCGAATTGTCGCCGAACTATCGTTCGGGTTTTGGCGGTACCTGGCATCGGCGCAATATGACCGGACGTTGTGGCGCGATGCTCTTCATCAAGGTTTCCCAGGCCGGAAACGCAGCCGGCTCTACGACCATCTCGTGAGACTTCATGCCCTGCGGAACCGGCTAGCGCATCACGAACCGATCCATCATGTACCACTACGGCGACGTCACGACGAGATATTGACCATCGCGGGATGGATTAACCCGGTGTTACGCGGATGGGTGGAACGACAGTCACAGACACCCACCGTGCTAGACCAACGCCCGGTGCGCTAACGCGCTCGCATCCAATGGGCGGTGTCATATGGTCAGTGCACCGTTGGTTGGTTGAGTGGTATCAGCGGGTATTTGAGTGGTGTGATGAAAGGACTGTTTTGCTGTGCGAGGTGTGGAGTTGTCTTCAGAAGATCGCGAGGTTATCTTGTGTTCTCTAGCCAGGGGTGAATCGTGCCGTGCGATCGGTAGTTTATTGGATCGGGATCATTCAGTAATTTCTCGTGAGATTAAGCGGAATGGTGGGCGAGATATCTATCGGTCGGGGCGTGCCCAGAATCGGGCGAATATGTGTCGGACACGACCGAAATCTCGCGTGTTGGAGGCTCATAAACGACTGCACGACGCAGTACGTGAGGGCTTGGCGCAGAAATGGTCGCCACGACAGGTGAGTAAGCGGTTGCGGGAAGATTTCCCTGAAGACGACACTATGCGTGTGTCACACGAGACGGTGTACCAGACGCTGTACCTGCAAGCGCGCGGTGAGTTAGGGACGCAGTTGACGCTCGCGCTGAGTCAGGGACGTGTCGCCCGCGTGCCGCGCTCCCGCACGGCCGTGGCCAGGGGAACAATCACAGGTATGGTCAACATCAGTGAGCGGCCACCGGAGGTGGCCGACGGCGAATGTGCCGGGATTTTGGGAGGGTGACCTCATCATCGGCAAGGGAAACACGTCACAGATCGCTACTCTCGTCGAGCGTAGTACTCGGTTCGTGATGCTGGTGCGTATTCCTTACGACCGCACCGCCAAGCGGGTCGCCCTCTTGCTGGCACAAAAAATGGAGAAGCTTCCTCCAGTTCCTTCGGAAAAGCATCACCTGGGACCAGGGAAAAGAGATGGCCGAACATGCGAAATTCTCGATAAAAACCGGTATCGACGTATTCTTCTGCGATCCACACTCACCGTGGCAACGCGGTAGCAACGAGAACACTAACGGCCTTCTCCGCCAGTACTTTCCCAAGGGAACCGACCTATCGATTCATTCACAACCCGAGCTTGACGCGGTAGCCGACGAACTCAACGGCCGTCCACGCGAGACCCTCGGTTGGCGCAAACCCACTGAAGTACTCAACAAACTACTCCTAAAAGCCAGCGGTGCACCCACCACTTGACACCAAGACAGTATTGGCGGCCCTTCATGACGAAAACAGGGTGATACTGATACGCCCGAATGGCAAGGCCAGTAGCGTGCTGACGGCAGCTGACGGGCTATCCAACCCCACGTCCGTAGCCGTGCGCGGTAGCACTGTCTACGTCACTAACGCCGCCAATCCCACCACAAAGAATCCCAATGTGCTCCTCGCCCAACTGAGACGTTGACATCCATCGACGGCTAGAACGACCGCCGCGAACCATTCGTCTGAAACCAAGACCCTCTACCAGATTCTGTCCAAAACCGATCCGCGACAGAGGCAGGAATCAGAGTGACAAGCGCAATTGAGCGGCTATGGCTCGCCCACAACCTTCCGATTCGAGACGGTCTCTACCGGGCCGACGGATCAGCTCACGGCGTGCGAGCTGATAGCTCAGCACTCGGCCACCTTGTACTGCTGGAGCCGTTCGACCTCGAAGCCTTCCTGCTTACCAGCCCCGAATGGCTTACCTCCATCGACATCACGATCGAGGAAGGACTCGGTGACGGTTCGGGATACTTGTGCTGCGGCGAAGGATCGCACGGTTCGGAAGGGTTCTTCGCCAGGCTTGATCTACACAAGAACCTCGTGTGGGTGGTCTACCTGGAAGACTCCAACCCGTTCGTTGAGGCAGTCATCGACGGGCCACAAGCCACGGTGAAGTCGACTTCTGGCCTCTGCGTCACCGTAAGCCTTGCAAGCCCGCAGTTCAGACTCGCCTGACCAGACACGGGACCGCCAGCACAGACTTGAACTCCGCCGCCAGTGAAATCAGGACCACGACAGCACGGGTCCCAATTGTAGAATCATCGGCGGACCAACCGAGAACCAGCAATAACATCCCACATTGAGTCGCCCACGCTCTCCTTGCTGAGAAGCTTGCTTAGGTGGCTAGTTGGTAGCCTCGCACAATGTTCAACCGCCCGGAACACGTCGTCGCCCTCGATGTAGGCGCCACCTGGCAACCGAACGCTCCTGAGGCATTATTTCTTCAGCTAGGGCAGCGTGCATTCGTCGTACTACATGCCCATTGTGCGGATTCAGATACCCGCGATGTTGTGCTGGTTTTTGAAGGTTTCAAATCAGCCGTAGTTGGAGGACCCAACGATGAGGCGCATCATGGGCATCGGCTGTGGGAGTCTGGCCTGTCGAAGTGCCTATGGGCGGGCGAAGTTTTCGCAAGCAGCTACATTGACGCGTTGGAACAGTCGAATCGAGTGCATCCATACCACAATGCGGCTCGGTTCGCCGAGCTACGCCACTTTATTCTGCTACTTAAAGAAGGCATTTTTGAATGTGTAGCAAGAGACGTACTGGTTCGTCGTTCGGATGGCGCCCGAAGCGAGATCTTAACCAAGATCCTCAACCAGGCGCTGTAGAGCAAAGTCCCTCAGACGCAACCTAGGCTACTTGCTACCCCGAACTTCGCGCACCGTGATTGCGTCCAACAGCTGTGCGGTAGCCTGCTCGATTACACCCACCGCGTGGTCGAACGCAACCGCATTGCGTACAGCAGGCCGCTGGAAGCCAGAGACCTTACGAACATACTGCAATGCCGCCGCTCGAACATCGGTCTCGGTCACTAACTCGGTATAGGGCGCTCTGAGGGTCTTGATGCTGCGGCACATGCCGCCATTCTCGCAATTAACCCGGCATCGTGTCCACCTACACCGATTTGCTTCGCAAAAACGCCTGTCCCAAGCCTATTGTGGGCTCATGACCACTGATCCCACACTGACCGCTACAGCGAGCGTCCCGACAGCGGCCGCGCTCGGATTCGTTGGTATCACGGTGGTGCGCCAGGTTGAGGGCGAGAACTGGGTGACAGTTGAGCCGCTGCGCTACACAGCCACCCGGCAAAGATTCGAAGTTCCGGTCGGGTCTAGCACTGACTTCGCGTCGGTCCCACGGGTATTTGCGTGGTTGGTACCACGTTCGGGGGCTTCGGTAGCTCCCGCGATTTTGCATGACTATCTATGGCGTGTAGAGGCCCCCGCCGGGCGAATCAAGTACCGAGAAGCCGACGGCATCCTTCGCCAAGCCCTCCGACTGCGCGGCGTACCGTTCGTATTCCGCTGGCTTTACTGGAGCGCGGTTCGTTGGACCGCACTCACCACCCGGCGCCGCGGCCACCTCGGCTGGCTGCGAGACGCACCACTCGTGGCGCTGTGGACGCTGCTTGCGCTGCCGGTTGTTGTGCCGCCGGCCGTGCTGATCATTCTCGCGCTGGCTGTGCTGCAGGTCGTAGAGGCCATGACATGGTTAGTGCTCCGAAGCATGTCTGACAAACAGGTCAATCCGCCAAAGGTCACCATGAAGACGTGAGGAAGCCCTGGCTAGCTCAAGCTCCAGCGAGTGCCGGATGCGGTGTCTTCCAACGTCACCCCAGCAGCAACAAGCTGATCACGTATCGCATCGGAGGCAGCGTAATCTTTACGCTGCCTAGCGGCCTCCCGCTGCTGCAACACGAGGGCTACCAACGTGTCCATCGCTTGCCCCACGGCAGCTGAGCCCGGCGCGCTCTGCTGCCACTGCTCATGCAACGGGTCGAGTCCAAGCACATTCAACATTGCCCGAACACCGACTACGGCCTCCGCGGCTACGGGGTCGCTACCATCAGCGAGTGCCTGATTGCCAGATCTCGCAGTCTCGTGTACCACGCTGAGCGCGCGGGGGGTAGCCAAGTCGTCATCCATGGCCTGGCTGAATTCCGCGGGTAGTCGCACACCTTGCGTCACGACGCTGCTTACGCTGCCCACCCGCTGTGTGGCGCGCTGCACGAAGTTCTCCAACCGGCGATAGGCGGTCGCGGCGTCACTCAACGCCTCTGGCGTGTAGTCGATCACCGAGCGGTAGTGCGACCCGGCCAAGTAGTAACGAACTTCAACGGCCCGAAACTGCGATAGAATCGCCGGTAGCGATACCACGTTTCCGACCGACTTGGCCATCTTCTCCCCGCCCATGTTCACCAGCGCATGATGCACCCAGTAACGCGCGAACGGACGGCCGGCAGCCTGTGACTGAGCGATCTCGTTTTCATGGTGCGGAAAGATAAGCTCCGGGCCCCCACCGTGAATATCGAACTCCTCGCCCAGATACTTTCCCGCCATCGCCGAGCACTCCAGGTGCCAACCGGGCCGACCACGACCCCAAGGCGTATGCCAGGACGCCGATTCAGGCTCGGCTGCCTTCGCGCCTTTCCACAACGCGAAATCGCGGGGGTCCCGCTTGTAGGTGACGTCGGCGTCCTCGGCCGCTCGCATGTCATCGAGCTGTCGATGCGATAGCGCGCCGTACTCGGCGAAAGACCGAACGGCAAAAAACACATCGTCCCCACCGGTATAGGCATGGCCAGATCCAATCAGTTGATCCATCAGCTCGATCATCTCCGGCACATGCCCCGTGGCTCGCGGCGCATAGGTGGGGGCCAGGCAACCAAGGGCGCTGTACCCGGCATCGAAGGCGCGCTCGTTGGCGTACGCCAACGCCCACCACGGCAGGTTTTGTTCCACCGACTTCGCCAGCACCTTGTCGTCGATGTCGGTGACGTTGCGAACGAACGTGACAGCGTGCCCGGCATGGGTCAGCCAGCGACGCAGCACGTCATAGCTGACGCCTGAGCGCATGTGGCCGATGTGCGGCTGCGATTGCACAGTGGCACCACACAAGTACACACCGACCATCCCAGCTGTCTTCGGTGTGAATTCGCGGACGCTCCGCGCCATCGTGTCGTACAACCGCAGGCTCATAACCCCGGAGTCTATTCGGCACGGTTTCACATAGCCGCGCACGGCAGGCGCTGTAGGCGTGCACCCAATATGCGCGCCTACAGTCAGAGTGATAGCCCCGCCCAGACCGATTAGTTAGAGCGGCGGCAAAATGGTGATATGAGTATCACGGCAGGCTGGTATCCCGATCCAGCCGAGCCTGCGATCCAGCGGTTTTGGGACGGCGAGCAATGGGCCGACCCCCCAGGCATACGCGCCGAGCAAATCGCTCCAGCGGCACACACAGCTGTGGCTACTAAGACTCAGGAGCTCGACGCGGCAAGCGAAACCCCACCAATGGCATCCGGCAGCACCACTGCTGCCACCGTCATCCCAACGGATGGCTCCATATTCCGCCTCGCCTCCCACGCCAGTCGGCTCGCCGCGCGCATGGTGGACGTTGGTGTGCTGTTCTTGTTGAACCTGGTCGTAAACGGGTGGTTCTTGCTCCAGCTCATTGATGAAGCGGCGCCAACCTTGGCACGAAGTAACCGGGCCTATGAAGCAGGGGACTTCGAAGTCGCCCAGCTTTCTGATCGTGCGGATAAACTTGTCCTGCTCATCACCGTAGTCAGCGTGGCGCTCTGGCTCGCGTACGAAGTACCGGCGCTCCTGCAACGTGGGCAGACTCCAGGCAAACGCTTGTTGGGTATTCGGGTGATCGGACTGCACATGCATTCACTACGGCCAGGCGTCGCGCTGCGTAGGTGGGCCTTCATGGGCTTGCCGCTGTTGTTTCCACTCGCGTGCTCGCTGCTGTGGCTCGCCGTCGACGGCGCATGGTGTCTTAAGGATCGCCCTGCTCGTCAATGTCTGCACGATAAAGCCGCCCGAACCGTGGTTGTGGACGTATGAGCAGCCTCGGCAACTCGCTTACCCGCCAACATCTGGATGCGCTGCCTTCCTATCAACCCGGTCGAGGACCCCAACAGATAGCTAACGAGCTGGGAATCACCGAGGCGGTGAAGCTGTCGGCGAACGAGCTACCATTTGGTCCCCTACCGGGCGTGGCCGAAGCGGTCGCGGACGCAGCAGCTCAGCTGCATCGTTACCCGGACATGTTCAGCATCGGGCTGCGCGAGATGCTCGCGCAGCGGCACAAAGTGAGCTCCAGTCAGATCGTGACTGGATGCGGATCAGTGGCCCTGTGTGAGCACTTGGCGCTAGTTACAGCTGCTCCCGGCAGCGAAATCGTATTCGGTTGGCGGTCGTTCGAGGCCTATCCGATCATCGTTTCAGGGTTGGATGCAGTACCGATCCGAGTACCCAACACCGCCGACCATCGTCTTGATGTCGAAGGCATTGTCGCTGCGGTGACTTCGAGAACCGCGCTGATTTTCCTCTGCACGCCGAACAATCCCACTGGTACCGCTGTGCGCGATGACGAGCTACGCCACCTGCTTGCCAGCGTGCCAGAGAACGTGCTGGTCGTTATAGACGAGGCTTACCGAGAATTTGTCACTGATGAGGCAGTGCCCGATGGGCTGACGCTGCTTGCCGATCACCCCAACCTGGTGGTGTTACGAACGTTCTCTAAAGCGTGGGGGCTGGCCGGCGTTAGGCTTGGTTATCTTGTGGGCACCACTGCGGTAGCCGACGCGGTCGGCAAAGTGTTGACCCCTTTCTCCACCTCTGCTCTGGCACAGGCCGCCGGAATAGCAGCGCTACAGCAGCACGCGGAGTCGGCACGTCGAGTCGGAATTATTGTGCGGGAACGAGAACGAGTACTCAAGCGGTTACGAAAGTACATCCCGGAGCTCCCTGACAGCCAGGCGAACTTCTGCTGGCTGCCAGTGGGTGAGCGCGCATCCGGCCTTGCCGCTGCCTTTGAAGCCCAGGGTGTGATCGTTCGTAGCTTTGGCGCGGCCAGCCCCGATGTCGCACCATACGCCGGGATACGGATCAGCATCGGTTCGCCGGCCGAGAACACTGTGCTGCTAGGCGCGGCCGCGGTCGTGTTCGGCGACTGAAGCACCCTAGCGCTTTGGACAATAAAGGCCTAACGGGCTCAAGTCAGCATTTCGGTCAGTAAATTTGACCCTTTGAACTTCATAAGCTGGCCACGCGGCGGCGCTGGTCAACGTATGCTCACATTCATCAAGTTAATTGCTGCTCGTAGGTCACGGTCAGCTAACTTCGGTGTCAACTACCTCGGTTTCAGTTAACTTCGGTGTAATTGCTCAGCGCCGCGCACGGGTTCTTACATAAAGCGGCAGGATGCACTGGTCGTAAAGCGGCAGGGTGCATCCTGTGGGAAGGGGGTCTGGCGTTATCAAGTTCCGCTCTCCCGTAAAAGACAACCCAGCAACCGATGACGGTGGTGGGCCTAGTACGCATGGGTTCGCGGACACGTGGGCCGCAACCATTTGGCCCACCGGCTTTGTGTCGATGAGCTTGCGAGAGACCCAGCTCCATCTGCTGAACACCACACAGCGTCTTGTCGCTGCCCTTACCGATCCCACTCAAACCGCGCAGCTGGGTCGGTCGGTCGGTGAAGAACTCGTCGATGCGCATTTCACTAACCCTGAAGCGCTTGAGCTAAGCCTGAGCCTCATTGCCAGCCGACTACTCAAAGACTTCGCGCCCCAACTGCGCCATATCAACAATGCAGAGCTGCGTAGCAGGCTAGGTCTGCTGCTGGGAGCGATAGCGGCCGGGTTTAGCACAGCGCTACGCGATGTCACCTTCAGCGAGCAGGAACAGATTCGGCGGGCCGGTCTACTCGCACGCGAAACGACAGAACGGGATCTTCGCGGTAGCGAAGCACGGTTTAGGGCCGTGTTTGCTGGCGCCGCTATCGGTATTGCGATCGCCGATATCTCCGGAAATATCCTCCACTTCAACCCGGCCATGGAACAGATTCTGGGCGACAGCTCCGAGGCACATCTTTTCAGCTCGGTCGCGCAATTTGTAGACCTCGACGACGCACCTGAGCTGTGGTCGCAGTATCAGCGGTTGGTTAACGGCGAGCAAGAGCAGGTCCAGTCGGAAAAGCGGTATGTGCGACCGGACGGCAGCGTGGTCTGGGCCGACATGGTCATCTCACTAGTGCGCGATGACAACGGGCATCCGCGTTATCTCGTTGTCCTCGTTGAGGATGTCAGCGAGCGAAGGCGACTACAGACAACGCTGCACCATCAAGCGCTACACGATCCGTTGACTGGGCTTCCCAACCGAACGCTATTTTTTGACCGGCTCCGCAGACTATGCAATCAGCACGACTCGACCAAACGCATTGGTCTGTGCTACTTAGATCTCGATAGATTTAAGGCAGTAAATGACAGCTTGGGCCATCACGTTGGCGACAAACTGCTGGTGGAGCTCGCGGAAAGGCTAGCGCGCTGCACGGCCGATGCCGGTCATATTGTGGCCCGAATGGGCGGCGATGAATTCGTCGTACTCGTGGAGGACTGCGAAGGAACGCGGCAGCTGAAGTTGCTCGCTGAGCAGCTACTGGAAGCACTTGCGGCTCCGTTTGAGATCGCAGATCATCAACTTACGGTCTCGGCCAGTATCGGCCTCGTGGAACACCAAGCGGCCGGAGCCGATCCCGCTGAACTACTCAAAGCCGCCGATATTACGTTGTACTGGGCCAAATCAGAAGGCAATGGCGGTTGGGCGTTGCATGAATCCGAGCGCCGCGGTCGGCAAGTGGCGCGCTATGAGCTTTCCGCAGCTATGCCGCGCGCCTTGGCACATGGTGAGTTCGTCGTCGAGTATCAGCCGCTGGTTCGTTTGCGCGACAGCATAACCATCGGTACCGAAGCGCTGGTGCGCTGGAACCATCCAGTGCTCGGCCGTCTTGGACCACAGCACTTCATTGACCTGGCCGAAGAGACCGGCCAAATCGTGCCGCTGGGGCGCTGGGTGTTCGAACAGTCATGTGCGCAAGCCGCGCTCTGGTCAGCTGAGTTCGGTACGCAAGCACCGTTTGTGAGCATCAACCTTGCGGTTCGCCAGCTGCGCGATCGTGGGATAGTTGCCGAACTCATCAGCATCGCCCAAGCCCATGGTGTGGCACCGCAACAGCTCCAGCTCGAACTCACCGAGAGCGAGATCATGGGCCCATCCGATGAGGCACTGGAGCGATTGCGCGCCCTGGCAGACGCAGGATTTGTTATTGCCATTGACGACTTTGGCACCGGCTACTCCAACCTCGCCTACCTGCGTCGACTGCCAGTACAGGCACTCAAGCTTGCCAGCTCCTTCGTAACCGGGCTACAACAAGATCCCAACGGTGATCGCGTTGGCGAAGAAATCATGAAGACACTTATACAGCTGTCGCACACCCTCGGGCTGCACGTCACAGCCGAGGGGATTGAGACCGATGAGCAGGCACGTCAGCTACGCGACCTTGGCTGCGATAACGGCCAAGGCTGGTTATTCGCCAAACCCGGCCCCCCCGAGACCATCACCAAGATGCTGCGGCCAAAAACATAGATAGGAAAAGTTCTACGTTAAAAGCGCAAGTTGGCTTCAGCTGTTCGCTGGCAAGGCAGCAGGAGCCGCCGCGTACGGCAGCATCCCCTAAATTCGGTGTAGCGAAGCGGAGCAGGTACGCAAGGTGGCAAGCCCGGGTGCGGGTGTCCCGCACAAGCATGGCGCAGCCAGCGGGCAGCTGAAGCCAACTCAACTCCAACTCCCGGGGCCGATGAGTATGCAAGTAGCAATGGCTGCCAAACCTTCATTGCGACCGGTAAAACCCATTCCATCCGTGGTGGTGGCGGTTAGCTGCACAGGGGCACCCAGGGCCTGAGAAAGCACTTTCTGTGCTTCCTCGCGCCTGGGCTTGAGTACAGGTGCGGCACCGATGACTTGCACCGCTACATTTCCAATGCCCAGACCCGCTTCGCGTACTCGCCGCGCGGCCTCGGCCAGCAGTGCGACGCCAGCGGCTTGCGCCCAGCGCAGCTCTGTTGTGCCAAAGTTGCTACCCAGGTCACCCAAGCCGGCCGCCGAAAACAACGCGTCGCACGCCGCATGTGCCACTACGTCGCCGTCAGAATGACCTGCCAAACCCGGCACACCATCCCATAGAAGCCCCGCTACCCAGCAAGAGCGGTATCGATCGTAGCAATGCACGTCACTACCGACACCCACCCGAGGAATCGCTTCCACACCTACCCCTACCTACTAAAGACTGCCGTCATGAAACGGTCGGGCACTAGCGCTTAAGCAGCCGAGCCGGATAAAAATCTTTCCGCCAGCGAAACATCGTGCGGACGAGTGATCTTGAACGCGCAAGGCTCACCAGCCACCGTGTGCATCCTATAGCCTAGGCGCTCAACCAGTCCGGCATCGTCGGTGAGGGCAGTATCGGCTGTGCTTGCCGCTGATTCGAGGGCACTATGCGCGGCAAAAAGCACATCCATCCGAAAGCCTTGTGGCGTTTGCACTAAGCAAAGCCCGGCTCTATCCACGGTCTGGATCACTGAAGCGGTGTCGTCGACCCGGCGCACTGTGTCGACGACTGGTAGCACTGGTACCACGACAGAACGGCCAGATCTGACTGTCTCGGCGACTCGCTCGAACAGTACGGTCGGCGCCAGGGAGCGCGCCGCATCGTGCACCAAAATCACTGAATGCGGTACGCCCCTCCGCTTAACCTCGCACAGCGCCAGCCTGACAGACTCTTGGCGATGCAGCCCCCCGTGAACTACGTACACAGGCGGCCCAGCGTCTGATGCGACGTCGGCACAAAGCTCCTGGACTTGCTGGAGCCGCTGTGGCGGGGCAGCGATAACGACAGCCGCTATCTGACGCGCTGCCGCAGCGCGTCGCAGCGCGTGGATTATTAGTGGCTCACCAGCAAGCAGAAACAATGCTTTAGGGGCAATGTCACCAAAGCGAGCTCCGACTCCAGCCGCAGCGATGATGATGACAGTGTCAGGAGGAGTCATGCGTCAATACCGCAAAAATAAGGAAACCAACGAGAGCTATACCGCTACTGATTCCAGCACAGTATCTAGCAGCTTCTCTGCTTCTTCACGGCCAGTATGTTCTGCTAATGCGAGCTCTCCAGTCAGAATGTCACGCGCTTTAGCTAACATTCGTTTTTCACCGGCTGAAAGACCGCGTTCACGGTCTCGACGCCATAGATCGCGCACGACTTCGGAAACTTTATTGACATCGCCAGAGGCGAGCTTTTCCAAGTTTGCTTTGTAGCGACGTGACCAGTTAGTGGGCTCCTCTGTGTGCGGAGCTCGTAGCACGGAAAAAACTTGATCCAAGCCTTCTGAACCAACGACTTCACGCACTCCGACGATCTCAGCGTTCTCAGCAGGCACTCGCACTGTTAGATCGCCTTGCGCAACTTTGAGAACTAAGTACTGTTTTTCTTCGCCCTTAATAGTACGCATCTCGATAGCTTCAATTAATGCAGCACCATGGTGTGGATAAACGACAGTCTCGCCGACAGTAAAGGTCATTAGGTCCTATAGCCCCTCTCGCGCCATATCTAATCCTACCATGGCGATATATGCCATGCCGCTTGGTTCGGCGATAAAATTGCAGGTCAGAGCAGCCAAGAAGCAGCCCGGACTCCCTGAGACTTTTTACGCCGACACTGCAGTAAATGTCAGACCCGCGCTGGTCAGCTATACCGACGGCGCCACTACGCTAAAACTCTTGGGTCGGGAGTCCGTGCAGGCCTGTGTTGTGACCCACTCGACCTTTAGACGTCACCACATTTCGCACACGTGCACTGAGAGGAAACCAACTGTGAGCAACTTGTCGCGCGCACTGGTTCGAGCAACAGCTTTGGCGGGCATCGGAGCGCTAGTGGCAGCGTTGCTGAGCAGCTGCGGTGCTGGGCAGGTTACGCAGACCTCACGTATGCAGCCGCCTATCGGAGGTATCAACCTGGATCTCGGCGATATCGCGATCCGCAACGCTTACGTAGTGGCTCCCAGTAAAACACTGTGGCAGCCAAATACGGAAGTCCCGCTATCTATATACCTGGCCAACATTGGTACCCAAGAAGACCGCATACTGGCAATCTCTAGTCCAGATGCGAAGTCGGTACAGCTGGTACTGCCCGGCACGCAGCTGCCAACGCCACCTTCATCGCACGCCGAACCAGCCGCTTCGATCGTGCGCGGCGCCGCCGCCGGACAGCCGACTGCCAACGTCGCCGCGAATAATGCTTGGAAGCCACTAACTGTGGGGCCCCACACCATAGTGATACTTAGGCAGACCGGAACCTCGGTAAGCACTGAGCAGCAGCCGGCCTTCGACACGGCAACGGATGCGGTGCTGCGCCCCGGCTATTTAGTGCTGGCCGGCCTCCACCACGAGCTTCGCTCTGGAGACACCGTCACAGTGCAGCTA
>JBBSOC010000030.1:0-23278 GCA_038260095.1 Mycobacteriales bacterium
GCACGATAAAAATTTTTGCCAAGTTAGGAGAACTTGTGCAAATTTTTATCGTGCACCACCTCTTTAGTGGGCGAGAGCTCGTGAGGACGCCGCAAGGCAGGTAGAGCCGTCCATGTGCGTACCGCGTTCTCGCCGTCTTGGTTTCGTTAGTCTCTTGGCCATGGCTGTTGATTGTCTGGAGGCTTCGGTTGGCCGCAAGCAATGGCTCGCGCCAGGGCTCTGGGCTGCGTTGGGTTGGCCGCAGCGGCGTCGGCGATTCTCACGCTGAGGCTGCCGCTGTCGGGACCCGATGGCTGATGGTTGAACTACTGAGTTAAGGAGGAAAACCCGTGACTAAATACAGCTCTGGAGGACCAGGCATTGACCTGGGAAAAGAAGAAATTTTCGATATCCACGGCAACCGCATCACTAACGAATACGTTCAGCGTGCTGTTGAAGAAGTCCACGCGGCTCGTGGCGTGGGCCGCCCTCCGTTAGTTGGATCAGAAGGTCCGTCTCCACGGGCGCAATTTCGTATCCGCAGCAACTTCGGGAACACGCTGTCAGCCGTGCCGAAGCCGAACACAAAACCGTTTCAGAGCTCGCCCGCGACGCCTTCGAAAAATACCTCCTAGCCAGCTAAGGAGGTGTTTGGATGTGGTCGGGGTTTCTGTGGGCGCACCTTAAGCACCGTGATCCTCGGCGATTCTGAAGGAGCACCATGACTGCTGTGCCCCCCATTGAGTACCGTGTTGGCGATGCCACACGCCCCGCCGGCGACGGCCCTAAGATTGTCGCCCATATCTGCAATGACATTGGCGCGTGGGGTAAGGGCTTCGTTCTTGCGCTGTCCAAACGCTGGACCGAACCAGAAGCGGCGTATCGCCGGTGGTTCGCAGATCGCGCTACCAACGACTTTCGTCTCGGCTCGGTGCGGCTCGTGCAAGTCGAACCAGATATCTGGGTGGCGAACATCATCGGCCAGCATGGTATTCGTCGAGGCTCCGACGGCCCGCCCGTGCGCTACGACGCTATCGAGGAGGCGCTCGGTACTGTTGCCGACCAGGCTCGCGCCGCGGGTACTTCCGTTCACATGCCCCGCATTGGCTGCGGTCTTGCGGGTGGAGATTGGGAGACCATCGCGGCGATCGTTGAGCGCAAACTCTCCGCCACACACGTACCAGTCGTCGTATATGACCTTCGCTGAGGTGCGGATCTTGTCGGGTTCTCTGCAGGTTCACACGCGGGAGTGGTGTGAGTACTTCGCCCGTAACGGGTACCCGGCCGTACAGCCACTTGCCGCTGGAGCGGAAGGTGCGATCTACCGACTTGGCGACGGCACGGTAGTCAAAGTGTGGGGCCGTCGCCGTGCTCCAGAGTTAGTGCGCATGCAGAAGTTCTACTCCGATGTGGCCTGTGCCGGGCTGCCCTTCGCAACTCCAGAAATTCTCCGAGTAGAGGAGGTCAACGGCGTAGCCGTGACGTTCGAACGAGAGCTGCGCGGCCAGCCGTTGCAGAAATGGTTGGCGTCGCAAGACCGCGAGCTCAACCAGGGCGCGGTCGACTGCGTGATTGAGGTACTCCGAGTGCTGTCTGGCGTGTCGGGTACCGACAGCATGCGACAACTACCGATCCTCGAAGAGGATCACCCGTTCTGGGCCCGAGCAGACGACTTCTCGACCGCTCTGATCGCGTTGCTGGAGCGCCGGGTGGCGCGCTTTGGGGGCCTGTTGAGCGCTCAAGTGCCAGACTTCGATCGCCGATACGCTCGGATTCTGGAGAAACTGGCGTCGTTTGATCGAGTCTCCACGACAGTTATTCATGGGGATCTCTTCGGCGAGAACATCTTGGTGGACAAGGCGGTCCGGCCGCTGGCGGTAATAGACTTCGGATTTCTGTGCACCGCCGGCGATCCACGGCTCGACGCTGGCATCACATCGGCAATTATGAACGTGTACGGGCCGCACGCTCAGGCGATCGCCGATTCACTCACCGACCGGATCGCCACCGAATTGGGATACCCGATTGAGGTGCTGCTGATCTACCGCGCCGCGTATGCCGTCGCCACAAGCAATGCTTTCACCTCCGACGGTAGCGACGGCCACTTCCGGTGGTGTGTCGCTCAACTTGCCTGTGCCAGAATCACCGCTGCTCTGGATCTTTAGTTAGGTAGGTGGCCAAGCTATCCAGCTGCGTTTAGTGGCTGTAAGGCACCTGATGCGGCATATGTCAGGTTTGGCGTCTGTGATGCACCCGGCAGTTCTATGGGATGGGTTGACAGCGCACCTTAGGTATCCTTTAGTTTGGTGAGGCAACCCTTACAAGCATGCGGGATGCTGCTTACCGCTCTCGCTGATCTGGTCAACATCGGAAGGTTTACCTCGTGCCCAGTGTCTTCTTCCCGAATTTTCTGATCGGCCTGCGGGAAGGTCTCGAAGCTGGACTCGTGGTGAGCATTCTGGTGGCATTCCTGATGAAAACCAAACACGTGGAGCAGCTGCGCTGGGCGTGGTCTGGAGTGGCCGCGGCGCTAGCTTTTTCGGTGCTTAGCTGGGCCTGCATCACCTACATATTCACCAATATCGATAGCTTCCGGCAGCAAGAGCTCACCGGCGGTCTACTGTCGCTGGTGGCTGTGGCATTTGTGACTGGGATGATTTTCTGGATGCGGCGCACCGCTCGGCATCTCAAACGTGAGCTCTCCTCCAAACTGGAGAAGGCGGTCGTCATGGGCCCGCTCGCGGTGGTGATCGTGTCGTTCCTGGCTGTTGCTAGAGAAGGTCTTGAAACCTCAATTTTCATTTGGTCGGCTTCTCAAGCCGCCGCGCAGCAGCTATACCCGCTGCTTGGCGCTCTCGCCGGGATCGTCACCTCAGTGGCGCTGGCCTACTTGATCTACCGCAGCACGATTGCGCTCAACCTGGCGAAGTTTTTTGCCATCACCGGCGTAGGACTCATCTTCGTCGCGGCTGGAATCGCCGCGTACGGCATCCATGATCTGCAAGAAGCCCAGTACCTCCCAGGCTTGGACAGTTTGGCTTGGGACATCAGCTCGGTGTACGACGAAAACACCTGGTACGGCGCGCTGCTAGGCGGGATCTTCAACATCAAGGCCCAGACCACACTGCTACAGGCAGCCATGTATTTCGGTTACCTGGCTGTCACCCTCACATTCTTTCTGTGGCCGCGCACTCGACGTGTGCCAATTCCGCTCGGCTCAAGCAAGCCCGGATCGACCCACATCGACGCGGCAAGAGGGTCGGCTTCAGGTCCTGAAGCGTCCGCTTCGCCGCACCCCGAGCCTGCCCATGCACCTCATTAGTACCTACTCCGCCGTCTATACCTACCTCTATACCCACCTGCTTGGAGCCGATCGCGTGCACGTTGTACCTGCTCGATCTCGAGTAGCGGCCGCTGCACTTGCGGCCGCCGTTACCACCGTTGCGCTCCTAGGCGCTTGTGCGTTCAAGTCCAGCAACGAAGCAAACAGCACGATCGTGGTGTCTGCCACCGACTCACAGTGCGACGTTGCTCGGACGCAGGCCAAAGCCGGCACGATCATGTTCAACGTCAAGAACGAAGGCCGCACTGTTACCGAGTTTTACGTCTACGCCAAGGGCGACCGAATCATGGGTGAGGTGGAGAACATCGGCCCAGGTCTGAGTCGAGATTTTATCGTTGAACTGCCCGCAGGTAAATACGAGACGACCTGCAAACCGGGGATGAAAGGCAACGGCATTCGGGGCGCGTTTACCGTCACTGGTAAAGCCGAACCGCAGAAGAACGCCGATGCCACGCTCAAAGCAGCCACTGAAAGTTACAAGCGCTATGTGAACTCCCAAACTCAGGCGTTAGTCCAGCGAACCTCCGAACTTGTGGCCGCGGTAAAAGCGGGCGATATAACCAAATCCAAGCAGCTCTTCCCAGTCTCTCGCGTGTACTACGAGCGGATCGAGCCCGTGGTTGGCTCGTTCGGCGACCTGGACGCAGCTATCGATGAGCGAGAAAGCGATCCGAGTCTAGCCGGTCCGGAATTCAGCGGGTATCACCGGATCGAGAAGGCGCTATGGCAGGAGAACACCCTTACCGAGATGGGACCGATCGCTGATCGTCTGCTCAAAGATGTGCAGGAGCTGGATCGGCTAGCCAAAAACGTGGATTTGACTCCTCTGGATCTAGCCAACGGCTCCAAGGGTCTGCTCGACGAAGTAGCGGTAGGTAAAATCACTGGCGAGGAAGATCGTTACTCCCATACCGACCTGTGGGACTTCGCCGCAAACGTAGACGGTTCCAAGGCCGCGATCGCTTCACTGAGGCCAGTTCTGGAGCAAAAGGACCCTAAACTGCTTGCCACTATCGACAAGCGTTTTGCCTCAGTGGAAACTGAGCTCGCTAAATATGAACGCGGCGACGGTTATCGGCTCTACACAGAGCTGGAGCCGGCACAGGTCAAGGAGTTGTCCACTGCGGTGACTGCGCTGAGTGAACCGGTCGGTCAGGTGGCGGCCGTGGTGGCCCGACGATGACCGTTGAGTCAGGCGCTGGCGCCTCTGCCGTGCCACCCACTGACGCACCATCGGCGCAGGCTCGTTCGGGTTTGTCCCGGCGACGGCTACTGGGCGCAGGGGTCGGTGCTGGTGCGCTAGCGGGAGCACTCGCTGGTGGGGTTGGAGTGCGACTGGTCACTCAGAGCGAGGGGTCTGACGCGTCGGCCGCACAACCGTTTTGGGCAGCCGACAACGATGGACACCAAGCCGGTATCGCTACGCCGGCCCAAGATCGTCTGCATTTCGCCAGCTTTGATGTAGTCACCAACGATCGAGCCGAACTGGTTGAACTCCTGCGACGCTGGACGTATGCCGCGGCGAGGATGACTCGGGGCTATGGTGCTGGGCCGCTCGGTCCGACACAAGGTTCGCTGGATGCACCGCCGGACGACACCGGCGAGGCGGCTGGGCTTGCGCCATCTGGTCTGACCATAACCGTGGGATTCGGCGGCTCGCTGTTTGACCACCGGTTCGGCCTGACGGCGCTCAAGCCAGCCGCACTCGCTGAGCTGCCGCCGTTTTCGGTGGATTTCTTAGACCCCAATCGCAGCGCCGGCGATCTGTGCATTCAGGCCTGTGCCCATGATCCGCAAGTGGCGGTGCATGCTGTGCGGAATCTGGTTCGACTGGGCGTGGGCGTAGCGCGAGTCCGCTGGTCACAGCTGGGTTTCGGTCGCACTTCCTCTACCACCCGTTCCCAAATCACGCCGCGCAACATGTTCGGGTTCAAAGACGGAACGAACAATGTCAAGGCTGAGGACACCCAGCTGATGCGTGAGCACGTCTGGGTTCCCTCAGCCGATGGACCCAACTGGATAGTGGGCGGCACATACCTGGTGGCGCGGCGCATCCGCATGGTGATCGAGGCCTGGGACTCCACTCCGCTGCGCGAGCAGCAAAACATTTTCGCCCGATTCAAAGGCAGTGGCGCTCCGCTGACTGGAACCGATGACTCCAGCCGCGAGTTTGACCACATTGATTTCACCGCGCGGAACTCCGATGGAGAACTAGTGATCGTGCCAAAGTCACACGTCCGTTTGGCCAGCCCCGAACATAACGCGGGTGCCCGTCTGCTGCGACGCGGCTACAATTTCACGGATGGCACCGATGGGCTGGGGCGACTGGACGCTGGGCTGTTCTTCATCAGCTTTCAGCGTGATCCACGCAAGCAGTTTGTGCCGATCCAGCGGAACCTATCCCAGACTGATGGGATGAACGAGTACACCAAGCACGTCGGTAGTGCGCTGTTCGTGTGCCCGCCGGGCGCCCGTGCAGGGGGGTTCTGGGGTGAGCAGCTCCTGCGTGATGCTGGCGCGGCTGTGTAGCACGTTTTCACTCAAATAGGGTTCCCCAGCGCTGGTGTCGGGACCAGTGGTGCCGAGTCGCTACGCTTGAGCATCATGGTCGACCACTCCCGCGGCGCGCCTGCCTACAATCCGTATCCAACCCCGTATCCAACGCCGTACTATGGCGGCCCGCCGCTGGACCCACGATTGCGTGGCGCATTGACGCCATGGCATCGCAAACGATCCGTGCGAATCATAGGCACGGTAGTGACCGTGGTGTTCATCGCGCTGTGCGCGCTAGCGATGTTGCTACTGCTGGGCAGCAGCTTCGGCATCGGTGTGCTCACGCTCGCCGTGCTGGCGGCGTTCATCCCCGTCCCGATCCTGGTGTTTGCTTTACTCTGGCTGGACCGCTATGAGCCAGAGCCCTGGCATTATCTGGCTTTTACGTTCGCGTGGGGTGCGTTCGTGGCCACACTTGCCGCACTGGTCATCAACACCACCGGTAGCGAACTGGTGAAAGGCATCACCGGACAAGATGCCTCCGGTACGATGGCGATTTTCATTGCCCCACCCACCGAGGAGATCGCCAAAGCTGTTCCAGTGTTTTTATTGCTGGTTTTAGCATTGATTGGTCGTCGCGCAATCCACGGCATTATCGACGGTATCGTCTACGCCGGAATGGCCGCGATCGGGTTCGCGTTCACCGAAAACATTTTGTACTTCGGCGGGGCGTACATGCAGGCAGCCAAGAAAGGCGGAGATTCAGCCGGCGTCTTTGCGCTGTTGGCCACCTTTATGGTGCGGGCTGTGATGTCCCCATTCGCTCATCCGCTGTTCACCGCGATGACCGGTCTCGGTATAGGGCTTGCTGTGGCGTCGAGGAACCTGGTAGTTCGCGTCGTGGCGCCCATCGGCGGTTTACTGCTGGCCATCATCTTGCATGGCGTATGGAACTCGCTAGCGTCGAGTCAAAACTTCGCAGCTGTAGGTCTGGGTTACCTCCTTGTGATGATTCCGCTATTCGTTGGACTAGTGGCCTTGGCGATCTGGTTGCGGACCCGTGAAACCAAGCTGGTGGCTACGATGCTGCCGGCATATGTAAGCCAGGGCTGGCTTACCCACGTTGAGCTTGCCGGACTTGTCACCGCGGCGTCACGCCGCGCCGCCCGGTCAGCGGCACGTGGATATGGCGGGAACAGCGCCGTCAAAGCAGTGCAGGAGTTTCAGCTTGCCGCAATTAAGCTGGCACTATTGCGCCAGTCATTGCTGCGTGGATGGGCCGCTGAGGACTACACCCGGCAAGAACAAGCGCTGCTGGCAATCTTGGTCTCACGCCGAAATTACATTACGGCTGCCGCCGCCCGGTGGTCGCAGTACATTCAGCGCATGAACTCATATGCCGGCTGGCCGTGGCTTGGCGGTGCCGCCTACCACGGTGCTCACGTTGCTTCCCCTCGCCCGGATTACTCCGGGGCCGGCCGCCACGATCAGCACGGAGGTCTACATTGAACTGGTTGAGCAGCCTTCGCCGGCGGTGTTCGCAGTATGTACGTCAAAGCCCCGAGATGCCGTCGCCTCGTCAGGATCAGTCACCGCAGACTGCGAAGCCAGCAGCGATACGGTTAGAGCCGCTTGAGGCAGTCTCCTACCCAGTCCGGCTTGCCGCCGCGTGGTCTTGGCGGCTGCTCGTCATCGCGGTGACCGTGTATGTACTAGCACGTTTCATTGCAGTGGTGCAGATCGTAGTTATTCCTACGGTGATCTCGTTTATGCTCGCCGCGCTACTGCAGCCAGTAGCCGCATGGCTGCGGCGACGCGGAGTGCCTCGGACTCTGGCCGCTGCCCTGGTGCTGGTGGGTGGGCTTGCTGCCGTGTTCGGCATTCTCGCTGCGGTGATCCGTGCGTTGATTCACGGGTTCGTTGACCTATCCGATCAGGTGAGTGCGGGATTGGAGAAGATCCGGCGGTGGCTGGTCGACGGCCCGCTGCATCTTTCGGACAAGCAAATAAATGAAGCGGCGTCAGCGGTGCAGAATACGTTGCACAACAACCAGCAAGTACTCACCTCCGGTGCGCTCGACACTGCCACTACCCTGGCGCACATTGTCGGCGGTTTTTTCCTGGTGTTGTTCACTACATTTTTCTTCATCAAAGATGGTGAGCAGATCTGGTCGTTTTTACTGAAGTTCTCACCGGCGAATCAGCGGAATGTCATGCGCGAGGCTGGTGCTCGGGCGTGGCGCACGCTGATCTCCTACGTACGGGCCCAGGTGTTGGTGGCATTCGTTGACGCGGTCGGCATTGGGCTTGCGGTGTACTTACTGGGGGTTCCACTGGCACTGCCGTTGGCGGCGCTAGTTTTCTTAGGTTCGTTCATCCCGATTGTTGGTTCCACGCTGTCAGGTTCGATCGCGGTGTTAGTAGCGCTGGTCGCCAATGGGCCGGTTACCGCGCTGGTACTGCTTGCCTTAGTAATAGTGGTTCAGCAGGTGGAAGGCCACGTGCTGCAACCGCTGGTGATGGGGCGGGCTGTGTCTGTGCATCCACTCGCGGTTGTGCTAGCCATCGCCGCGGGTTTGGTGCTGGCGGGGTTGGTCGGCGCACTCATCGCGGTACCGCTGGTCGCGATGGTAAACACCGCGGCCGGGTACTTGGCCCAGCACGCCGACAGACCTACCGATGCTGTGCGGGACGAACCAGGTGATGAGCCAGCCTCGCCAGCGGTAGCTATCGGGTAGCCGCGTCTAGCGCTGCGCGCCGGCGGTCCACTTCCGTTCCAGCTTCGGTGAGTGCCTCATACAAGTGGTCTAAGGAGGGAGCAAATTGCCGCCACGCTTCCCGAAAGCGTTCAGCTGCTGGACCAGACCAACTGGTGCTTACCAAGACCTGATCAATCGACCCCCGGACATGCTGCATCTGGGCCGCGTTGTTCTTAAACGTCGATGCCAAATTCCACATTTCGTCTAGCTGACCACCTACGGTACCGTTCATGCTGATTTTCCTCCTGTGCTGTGGGCGGATTAAACTACTGCTTCCAGCACAGTAGAAGTGCCGCCGCAGATGGCACGGGCATCGTCCACAAGCCATAAGTTATGCACATCTACTCACAGCGCGGGCCAGCCCGAAGAACGTCCCGCGGCGAGGCGTCGGATGCCCCGCGTGCCACGTTAGGCCGCAGCCTGCTCGTTAGCCCGGGCAGTGGTGTCCAGTCGACCGAGTGCCGCCCGGACGGCCTCAGGGGACGTTGTATACCAGAAGCTGGGTAGCGACCGGCGTAAGTACGTACCGTAGGAGGCATGGTGTAGCCGGGAGTCCAGCACGGCGACTACACCCCGATCAGTGCCGGAACGGATCAGCCGCCCAGCCCCTTGAGCGAGCCGGACCGCGGCATGCGGCACGAACACACTGCCAAATCCCGAGCCGCCGCCCGCGTCGGCCGCCGCTGAACGAGCCGCGGGCAGCGGATCGTCCGGACGGGGGAACGGCAGCCGGTCGATCACCACCAACTGGCACGCCGACCCTGGCACATCCACGCCTTGCCAGAGCGACAGAACCCCAAACAAGCAGCTCTCAGGCACGTCTCGAAACTGGCGAACCAGATTGGACAAGCTGTCCTCGCCCTGAACCAGCACAGGCAGCTCCGTTTCTGCCCGGATTGCCTCAGCGGCGGCGGCCGCCGCCTTGCGCGAGGAGAACAGTCCAAGCGTGCGACCGCCCGCGGCGCGCACCAGCTCCAGCAGTTCTTGGCGAGCTACATCAGGTAGTCCGGAGCTAGTTAGTCGCGGCAGTTTCGCCGCGACGTAGAGAATGCCCTGCTCGCGATAGTTGAATGGCGAGCCAACGTCGATGCCGCGCCACCGTGCTACTTTTGGGGCCGGCGCCTCGGGTAGCGTCAGTCCAAAGCCGCGGGCGACTCCGTCGAACTCCCCGCCGAGGGTCAGCGTTGCCGAGGTGGCGACGACAGTGCGGTCGGTAAACAGGTGTGTGCCCAGCTGCGTGATCACCGAGAGTGGCGCGATCGCCAAGGTGCGGCGTTCCCGGTCGTCCACGTTGACCCACACCACATCGTGCTCGGCTCCCTCGGCCATACGTTGGGTGATTTCGGCAAGCTCTCGGATCTGTTGCAGGTCTTGGTGCGCGGCTACTGAAGCGGTGTCGTCAGCGCTGTCGGTATTGGCAGTCAACGTGGTTGCCACGCTACTGGCCGCTCCCGCAAGCATCGTGAGCGCGGCCGACAGCTGCTGCGGCAGCTGAATGAGACGCCCGGACGGGGCACTGGCTAGCGCCCCGTCGGCGGCGTTTTCGGCTTCCTCAAGCTTGTCCACCGTGTCGGCGGGGAGTCGGCTCGAGACACGGCGGACCAGCTGCCGCAGCGCGTCAGGGCGCAGCTCGGCGCGCGCAACATTGGTCACGTGGCCGGGCAGCTCGTGTGCTTCGTCCACGATCAAGATGTCGTGCGGCGGCAGTACTGTGCGATCATGCAGCATGTCCAGCGCCAACAGCGCATGGTTGGTCACGATCACATCGACCTGCCGAGCTTGTGCTTTCGCGCGTTCGGCAAAGCATTCGTCGCCGAACGCGCAACGCTGGGCACCCACACATTCGCGAGCGGTGACGCTCACCCGGCGCCACATCGCATCTTCAACACCAGGGTCAAGATCGGTGCGGTCACCGGTCGGGGTCTGCTGCGACCACTCGCGGATCCGGCCCAGCTGCTGCTCCAGTCGCGACAATTCACCGAGCCATTGCTGCCCGCTGTCAAACAGCGAGTCTGACTCAGCACTCCCTTCCAGTTTAGCCAGGCAGGCATAATTTCCCCGACCTTTGAGCACCGCGAAGCTGGGCTTGTGCCGCAGATGTGGAGCCAGCGCGGATAGCAGCCGGGGTAAGTCGTGCTCGATGAGCTGGGCTTGCAGCGCCAGCGTCGCGGTGGCTACTACTATCCGCTTGCCCGAATGCAGCGCCGGCACCAAATATCCCAGGGACTTTCCGGTGCCGGTTCCGGCCTGTACCAGGAGGTGAGTGCCGCTGCTGATGGCCTCAGACATCGCCTCGGCCATCTGCAGCTGGCCCGGCCGGTGTAGGCCGCCGGGTACAGCTTTTACCGCGAGCTCTAGGAGCTCAGCGACGGAGTGTTTTTTCGGTGCGGGCACGGCTTGGAGCTTACTGTGTGGCCCGGACAGGCCACCGCGGGTTGGCAGCGCCTCTTACGATGTTGTGCGCGATAAAAATTTTTGCCACAAGTTCTCCTAACTTGGCAAAACGCACTGCCGCTGACCGGGTCGTTTCATGGACAATGATGGTAGTGTGCCCGGCCAAGCGCCAGGGAGTCTACGCGCCCAGCTCGGGGCGTTGAACCAATCTAGGCCTTACTGCTGGTTTGTGCTCCCGAGCGGTAGACGCTTTTCGTCAGCTTGGTGATCTGCGCGGCCGCGTCTTCCCACGATGTTTGGGCAGGGTACAGCGTCAGCACGACCAGGATTTTGCTGTCGTCATCGACGAGACCGCTGGTGTGTAGTAGAGGGCTTTTCAGGTCGATGTTCGGCTCGGGATTACTCCCTGCGGCGCGCGTTGTGATCCCGCTAGGGGCTTCCGCCCCAGAGGCCGCCTTCAGCTGCGCGGACTCAATAGGGGAGCATTCCTGACCCGCTGGGGTATCACCGAAGCCCGACCACCCCTGCTTTACCCCGAAGGGGGGCGGTACCGCCGCGGGGATACCGAAGTACTGATTTCGGCCGTCGAGGGCGCACCGGGTGGATTGATGCAGGTTATCCAGGATGAACTCCCCGAAGCCTTGTTGATCATCGCTGAGCAGATATCGGTAAATTTTCACCACATCTGAAGCACTGATCGCTGTGTAACCCCAGAAGTCGGGATCAGCCGGTGGCGCGGTGTGCTTCAGCTCGAGTTTGGCCACCATTCGATCGATGACTTGTGTTCTACCAGCGCCCTGCCAAAAGTTACGAGCGGCAACGTCGTCGCTGGAACGCAGCATCGATTGCAACGCCGCGAGGTCTGCGTCAGGCACTGTGTCCAGAGAGCCCTGCGTGTCCAAATAATCCAGCGCGATGAGCAGCTTGACTAGTGAGGCTGAGCGGAATTGCTTTGTCTGGTTCAGCTGGGTTGTGACGCCGTTGCTCGTGCGATCAAACAGTACGTATGCGGCGGTCATCCCAGGAGGCAGCTCAGCATTGTGCGCTGCCCCGCCGTCTGCGTATGCCGACGTAAAGGCGGTCACAGCGGCAAGGCAAACTGCCACCAAAGCTGCCAGCCAGGCTCGGGTCGAGGTCATGAACACCATTTCTCACAAGGGGTCTGGATCTAAGAGCCACGCCGAATCACGCCGATCTAGCGTATTGCACGTCAGTGTCAGCCTTAGTGAAGCCGAGCTTGTGGTAAAGCCCGGCGGCGGCCGTATTATCAGCGTCGAGATAGAGCATAGCCTGAGTGCACCCGCGGTTCGCTAGATACCGTAAACCGGCTACGAGCAAGGCCCGACCCAAGCCGGTACCGTGCGCTTGCGGATCCACCCCCAGTACGTATACCTCACCGACGCCGCGGTGCGGACCACCGTGATGAATTTTGGTCCAGTGAAAACCTAGCAAGCGCTGGTCGGCATCACGTTCAGCGAGAAAAAAACCTGCTGCGTCAAACCAGGGCTCGTTGTATCGGGCGATCAGATCCGATAGCTCCCAGCGTTCCTGCTCTGGGTGCCCGGCGAACGCCCGACGGTTGAGCACCAGCCACGCAGCTTCGTCACTACCCGGTTGAAATGAGCGCAGCCGAATACCCGCAGCGACTTTTAGTTCATCAAGCTGTGTGTTCTCTATACTTATCTGGCGGTGCAGCTGCCATAGCGTCCGCACCGGCTGGAAACCCAGCACTTCGGCGAGCCGGACTGCACCGGGGAGCTGGCCATGCGCCCACAGTCGCAGCTCCTCGATGCCTCGATGCGCGGCGCTGCCGATTGCCTCCTCCGCGAGCTGGCGTCCCCGTCCGCGTCGCCGGTGCGTCGGATGCACTACCAGTTCGCCGACGCCGGCGGCCAAATATCCGTATCCGACGATTTCTTTGCCGTGCTGGCTGAGTAGATGGATGTTTCCGGCATCCTCTCCAACCTTGCCTTTGGCGGAGCCGTGTAACTGCGACAACGTCTGATCTGACAGCGCTGCCACCCCGTCGGTAACGGAGGCCGAGTCGACCACGTGGAGCACCTGGCTGAGCTGCTCGGGGGTTAACGACTCGGCCTCAGACATCAGACGCTGACGCGGTCGTCGTGATCGAGCAGCGGTGGAGGTGGTGGAAGGGTCAACCGGTAGCCGACATGCCGAACCGTTCCGATTAGAGTTTCGTATTCGCTGCCGAGTTTGGCGCGTAATCGCCGTACATGCACATCGACCGTTCGGGTGCCGCCGAAATAATCGTAACCCCATACTTCGCGCAGCAGCTGCGCGCGAGTGAAGACCCGGCCCGGATACTCCGCAAGGTATCGGAGCAGCTCGAACTCCTTATACGTTAGGTCCAAGTGCCGGCCTTTGATTTTAGCGGCATAGGTGGCGGGTTCGATGACGAGTTCACCAGCGCGAATCACGCGGTCAGAAGTCGCGTTGCCGGGTGTGCTGGCCAAGCTTGTGGCCAGGTTCAGCCGAGCAGCGACTTCAGCTGGGCCCGCTGTGGTCAGGACGAAATCGTCTGCTCCCCATTCGGCGGAGAGTGCTGCCAGCCCAGCCTCGGTAAATACGGTGATCAGCCGGGCACGCAAGCCCGTGGCGCGCAGCAACCGACACGTTCCTCGGGCCTCGGTAAGCTCGGCGCGGGCGTCGACTAGGACAACGTCGGGTGTGGATGGGCTCAGCAGTGCGCGCACGTCGTAAGCCGCCATCTGCACCTCATGCTCGAGCAATGTAAGGCTTGGCAACACCTCTTTAACGACGCTGTCGCAGGTTTCGCCAGGCTTCTCTGTGGTGAATAGCAGGATCTGCATACATTCAAGGATAGGGAAGGTTCGCCGGGCGTGCGCCACCCTGGGCGCATCTGGCACGATCACGGGTATGAATCAGCGCGGCGTTGGCTGGGTCGGCCGCGCGCCCGCGGTTGCGGCGAGTGTGCGAGCAAGCTCCAAACTTCGGGCGTTTGGTGTGGCCCGCGCCGCGTCGCTTCGCCCGGTCCGGCCCGGCCGGTTGGGGCACTTGTCTTCATGGGCTGCCGAGTATGCAGCGCTTCCGCTTCCCGCGCCATGGGCCGCGGCCGCCGCCGCGCTCGCGATCTGCGGGTTACTGTACAGCGCGACTGTAACGTCGTCCTGGCTCACAGCTGGGCTGGTGTTAGTGTGCCAGCTAGCGTTGGTTGCCAGCTGGATCCGGGCGATGAGCTCGAGGTCGCCGCATGGGCTAGCGGCGGCGAGCGGAGTCGTAGCCGTACTCGCTGACGCTGCGGCGCTGAGCTCACCCGAATTGTCGCTGGAACGTATTGCCGTGGTTGGAGCGGGAAGTTTCCTAGCGGTGGTGTTTGTGCAGTTCTGTGTGCGAGATCGGCAGCGGGTGAGTTTCGCGCTCGGGGAAGCTATGCAGCTACAGCTGGCGTTGCTGGGTCTGGCGACTTTGGTGGTCTTGGCGGCAGATCCGATCGGTGCTGTGGCCGGGGGAGCTGCGGCCGCGGCGGCGGGGATAAGCATTGTGGTAGCGCAGTTGGGTGACGCGATCACTCGCAAGCCGATGGTGCATCCGCTTGTGCCTCGGGGTTGGCTTGGCATTGTTACCGGCGTCGGAGCGGGCTGCGTGGTGGGAGCCGTTCTGTTTGCTGCCAGCGGCGTCACGCTGGCAGCCGGCATCTCGCTTCCGGCTCTGGGTGCCACACTCGGTGGCGTTGTGGCGCTTGTGGCCACGCTGGTTGACGTGGCCAGCGGATACGAGTTGGTGGGTAGGGCTGTCGCCGCGACGCCTACGCTCGCACCGCGTACTAACCGGGGCCGGGGCCGGGGTCTGCGGTTTGCGAATCTACCTACCCTGACGGCCGTAGCTGTGGCTGCACGCGGCCCGTTGTTGGCGATCGCCTTCGGTGTGGCTACCGGTTATGTCGTTATCTCATTACTGCCCATCTAAAGTTTCACAAGGAGCCATCCACATGACACACGTCGCCGCCCCCAAATACACCAGTCGGGTCCGGCATCGCCGTTGGCCGTGGGTGCTGTTGGCGATTGTCGTACTGCTGCTGGTTACATTCATCGTGGTCGATCGGGTCGCGGTGTCGGCCGCCGATGACAAAGTTGCTACCGCGGTTGCGAGCTCGGCCGCGCAGTACGAAGTCGATCCTGGCTCGACCAGCGTCGATATTCGCGGCTTTCCGTTCCTGACTCAAGCCGCCGGTGGTAGTTTCGACCGAGTCGACGTGACGCTACACAACGTAAAAGCCGCTGAGTTCAGGTTTGCTCGACTGCACGCCCAGCTCACCGATGTCACGGTGCCGCGTTCAGTGCTAACTGGACAGCGCGAGGCGCACGACATTGTGGCCGGAGGGGTTACGGCCTCTGGGAGTATGGATCCAGCGCAGCTGAGCTCCGCACTGAACCAACCGGACCTGAAATTCGCCGCCGCTGACGGGGCGATACAGGCCACAGGCACGGTGACGTTGCGCGGCAGCACCGTCAGAATCGATGCAAAACTGCAGCCCTACCTCAACGGTAATCGCGTTGCGCTGCGAGTGCTTACACTGCGAGCTGACGGCAGGGAACCCTCGGTGCTTCTACGGGCCGCCGCACAGAGCTACTTAGCCAACGGTGTTGCGGTACCTAAGCTGCCGTTTGACGCCAAACTCACCGACGTCACTATGAGCGAGGGAACTGTACAGCTAAACGGCGAGGCCCACGACGTCACTCTGGTGAAGTAGTCCTTGCGGCTATGAGGGAAAGGCAGATATAAACTGTTGTGGAAACAGATACTATCTGCCTTTTTCACCGCTCAAAGGGCGCCGCGGTTGTCAGTACACCAAAGCTTGCGCGTCGGCTGCAGTAACCTCTTCTACGAACACGGCGGCTCCCGCGACCCGAATTCCGGCAATCACGTCGGCCGCATCGATGCCGCGCCGCGCAGCGCATTGAGTGCATAGCGTCACGGTGCCTGTGGCCAGGATCGCTTCCAGTAGCTCGGATAGGGGAGTGGAATGAGGTAGCTCAAACTCTGCGGCGCGACCCGGTAGCGAGAACCAGGCTGATTCTCCGGTGAGCCAGAGCGAGACGTCGATTCCGGATGCCGCCGCGGTTGCGGCGACCGTGAACGCCTGTGAGCAGCGCTCCGGAGCGTCGGCTCCGGCGGTGGTTTTAACAACAAGCATTCGGTGTTCCTTAAGGATGGTCGGGAGAGTGCAATGATTGTCGCTCCACTGAGGTGGTGCACGATAAAAATTTTTGCACAAGTTCTCTTAACTTGGCAAAAACGCGCTGCCACTAACCTGGTCGCTTCATCGATGATGGTGGCAGTAGCTTGCAATCGTGCACCATGTCGTAAGTACCATGTTCCTCGACGATGAGGTGAGGCATGGTGTGGCGCGCGCTTATCGGTACCGTGCTCAGCCTCGCGGTCATCTGGGTGGCTCTGGCTGCTGCTTTGGCGTTGGCCGCCCGGCGCTATGGCTCTGCAACTCTAGCCCAGCTGCTGCGGTTACTGCCTGACCTGCTGCGCCTGTTAGGGCGGCTGGCGCGTGACCGTAGCTTGCCGCGCAAAATTCGAGTGCAGCTGTGGTTACTGTTGGGATACCTGGCGTTTCCCTTTGATCTCATTCCGGATGTGATCCCGGTAATTGGGTACGCCGACGACGTCATCGTCGTGGTGTGGGTGCTGCGGCGCGTACTTCGCAGTACTGGCGTTGTAGTGCTGCGGCGACACTGGCCGGGTGAACCCGCCGGTATGGATGCGGTGCTCAAGCTATGCCGGGTCAAGCTCTAAACTCCCAGGTGTGCTTCAGCATTATCCGTACGAAGAGACCCATGACCTAAGGAGTGGTCCCGATCTGGATCACTCCTTACTCAGTCTGCTGCCGTTTGTTGGTTTTTGGCGTGGCACGGGTAAAGGGGGTTTCCCGGCCGAGACGGAATACGATTTTGCACAGGAGATCATCCTGAGCCATGATGGCCGGCCATTTTTGCACTATGAGTCTCGTGCCTGGCTGATCGATGATGAGGGTCGACCAGTGCGCCAAGCGTTCCGTGAAATCGGGTGGTGGCGGCCTGCGTCAGATGATGGCGTCGAGGTGTTACTGGCACACCCGACCGGAGTCAGCGAGGTCTACCTGGGTCGGGTTGACGGGCTGAAGGTGGAGCTGGCCAGTGACGTGGTGGCACGCACTGAGACCGCCGATACGGTGAGCGCTAGTCGTCGGCTGTATGGCATCGTGGAAGGCGCGTTGCTGTACGCGGTGGACCTGGCAGTCAACGGTGAGCCGCTACAACCGCATGTATCCGGTCGGCTTACCAGAGTCAGCTCGCCAGACGCGGCATCCTCCAACGGTTCGGCCGCTGCGCGCCGGTAAGGGCAGCGGATTGAGAGACTCCGGGCTCGCGGGCACTTTCCTATGCACCATGAGATCGTTGTTTTGGCTACCGCGCACTGTCTTGAACTGCGCGCGCAAAGACCTCGCCGCGATGTGCGTAGTCGGTGAACCGGCCGTAGCTGGGCGCCGCGGGCGAGAGCAGCACTATACCGCCGGGTGGAGTGAGCACGCGCGCTCTCGCTACGGCTTCGGAAAGACTGCCGACGACCTCGATGTTTAGGTTCGGTACTCCTTGAAGCTCCGCGGCGATCCGAGGCCCGCTGTCCGGTATGGCCAACACGGTGATGGGAGCTGTTCGCGTATCTGTCAAGTAGTCGCGGAGCACTCGGTAATCCAGCCCCCGGTCGGTTCCACCGACGATCAACGTAACGGGATGCGAGTCGAACGATTCCAGCGCGGCGATTGCCGACTGTGGGGCGGTAGAGAGGCTGTCGTTGATAAATATGAGCTGCTCAATGGGGTCGGGGATCTGTTGCAGTCGGTGGGCTAATCCACTGAATGTACGCACCACGCTGGCGATGCGGTCTTTCTCCTGCACGCAGTCAATGCCTAGCTCATCCAGGAGGGTCAGCGCGACACAGAGGTTTCCCGCGTTGTGTTGGCCCAACAAAGAAAGCGTTTCTCGGGGGAACAGGGGTGTCTGGCCACACTGGAAATAGGCTGCCCCGCCTGGACCTTTGCCGATATGGAAAGCGTCTTCCAAGCCGGCTTTGGTGACCGCCACCGGGGGCTGAACGGTTTCCACATTACAGACGAGCCGGGCATCGAGTGCGTTAATGACCACGCTGTGCGGTGTGTGGGCTAGGAGGTTGAGTTTGTCCTGGTAATACTGCCGCTCACTTCCGTGCCAATCTAGATGCTCCGGAAATAGGCTGGTGAGCACCGCCCACCGCGGCGAGGTTTCCAGACTCTGACATTGCTGACTAGACAGCTCAACGACGTGCAATGCGGCCTCTGCCGTGCCCAATAATGGTGCCCCAATGTTCCCGGCGAAGTTCACGTCTCGACCCAAACCAACCAGCAGGTGATGGATGAGTGCTGAGGTAGTGCTCTTCCCTTTGGTTCCGGTGACCGCGATTGTGTGGTCGGCGTGGTCTGCCATCCAGAGTGCGGTGCCGCTGGTTATCTGCACGCCGCGTTCGCTAAGGGCTATCAGCCACGGGTGAACTCGCGGAACTCCAGGCGATTTCACTACCACCTGCGCGTCGAGCAGCACGGACAGTACGCCGGGCCCGACGTGTAGGGGAACGCTTCCTCCGCTCGCTTCGCGCCAGCTGTCCGCGTCGCGCGCGGGATTCTCATCCACCGCTATCAGCGACGAAGGGGCCAGCGCCGCCACAGCGTGAGCCGCGCTGATGCCCTCCCGGCCGGTTCCCCAGATCGCGACCGCGCGTCCGGCTAAATCACTCAAACGCATGGAAGTGCCTTGGTGTACTCGGCGGGAATGAGGTGGTCTGTGCTGGGGGTGAACACTCCGGTGATTGTTTCCGCGGTGGGTATTCGGGTGGCCGGGACCTCGGATACCAGCTGCTGGACCACAACATCGTTCTTCCAGGCAACGCTTTCCGCGACAAGCTGTAGGGCGACCAACGATTCCTCAATCTCGCCCACGCAGTCGAAAGGCTTTTGACCGGTCAGACCGATGAGTTCCCGGTATCCCGGTAGCTGGGTTGCGTCGCTGAGCAGGTTCGTTCCGAAGATGCCGATCAGGCGTTCTCTGGTCATAAACGGTGCCAAGGCTAGGAAAACGAAACGGCATTTTGGGCAGTTTCCGCACCAGGTTGTTGCGGCGTTCCGCAGCTTAAACACCGCGTTGCAGCTAGTGAATACCGCATCGTAGGCAGTGTTTTTAGCAAATATTCGGGCAATGTGTAGCTCGGACAGTGGTCGCAACAGGGAAAAATATCCGACTCCGCGGCCCACGCAGTAAACCAGCACCTGCGCCAGTTCCCGTTCCGCGTCTAGGCCTTTGGACCATTGATGGTTGATCTCCTGACCCTCCCACGTCAGGTTCGCCGAAGATGCCGATCTCTCGTTCGACATCACGACTGGACCCAGACCATGCAGGACCGCCGTGGCCACCGAGATCAGGGAGTTGATCGCGGTGACGGGGATGTGCCCGTTGTAGGCTCCGAGCTCGTTGAGCTTGAAGAGCTGCTGATCAACAGTGCGCTTAGCCTCCAACATGGGTGTTCCCGCCACGGCGACCACGTTTCGCATGACCTGGTTGGGGTTTACCGAGAACAGCACCGGCGCCACTCCCGCCTGCCGAAGCAGCTCCACAGTGACAACGGAGTCCTTCCCGCCGCCCACCGGTACAAGCGGGTGCCGGCTGAGTGCCGGGAGTTCTAGCGGAAGTGTGGCTTCCCGGTGGGAAGCCACAAAATCTGGTCGTAGCGCTCGTGGCAGGTTGTTGCGAAAAGCGTATTCGGCGAGCCCATGCGCGTACAGGTTCCGAAGGTATGCCTCGACGGCTGCGGGCGTAGACACCGAACAGATCTCAATGCGAGGCGGGGCGGCGACCTTGTAGTAGCTGATACCAGCCACTAAATACAGCAGCTCGACCACGCGCTGGAACGCTTCCGCTCGCTGCGGACTGGGAGCCAGACGTGGGGGAATGAAATCCACGGTTTCAGTGAACTTGAGGCTGTCTGATTCGCCAACTAACTCGTAGTTGAAAACCGCTCGGTGCTCCACAATCTGGCAGGAAACATAGCGAAATACCCGGTAGGCGTCTGGCCAAGGGGTTTCGGCCGCGCTGGCCTTCTCCGGTGTCACGTGAGCCATCTTTCCAGTGCTCTTTTGTATGCCAAGTACTGGCCGCAACATACCGTGAATCCGGAGAGCTACCGTGGGGTGAGAGAAGAAAATTGAACTAGCCGTTTTTAGTATTGGGCATTACATATCTGATAGGTAATGCCCTCCGCCCCTGCCGCCCGTGTCACTATGTGATACATACATGTGCCATACTCTTTATATGTCTACTCGACGGATTAGTCTGACTATCGATACCGCCGCTCATGAAGTAGTGAAGAGGGCGGCGAGCCGTTTGGGGATCTCTGCCTCGGCGCTCATCTCCCGCGGCGCGCTCAATGAGGCGATTCGATGTGGTGCGCCGCCGCCCAGAAATGTGGACGCTGCCGCCCAGAGCATAGCTGCCGCTGATGAGGCCGAGTTTGCCTATGCGCAGCGAGAAGGCTTAGCGTGAAGCGCGGGGAGATCTGGAGTTACGTTCCGCAGGGCTCGCCGCGTAAACGTACGGTTCTCATTGTTTCTGCCAACGGGGTGAACGATTCCACTCGTCGGTGGTTCTATGCGGTAGAAATTGTTGATTCCGACCCTCAAGACATTCTGTCGGTACGTATGTCGACCCAGAGCTGGATTTCTGGTACGTCGCTCACCCGGGTCTTACGGGATTGGCTTACTGAACCGGTCGGCTCGGTAAGCGAGGACATCATGGATGCCGTTGCTGCCGCGCTGCGGGCAGCGCTCAGCCTCTAGCCTAAAACCCAACAGCGCGGTAAGACGCGGGGTTAGCGGGCTGCGGCGGGTAGCCATCGATGGACGTAACCTCGATGATGCCGCGCGTGTGCCCACCACCCGCGCACTTTGGTCGAACAGCAACTTAAGTGGCTTGTCGCCCAAACGCCCACGGGTCAGAGAAATCGCCCCGTCCGTCGGTACCCCGTACCCACCCCAGCCGCCACGTGTCCACCGCAAACCCGTCAAAACCCGCATATAGCCTTTACCGAAATCCAGCCACAACGCGAGCGTGAAATACACCATCAACCGAGCCGGCAACGCCCTGTTCCGCTGCTCCTTGACCCCAGCCTCCTCAATGGCCGCGACCACCCGATCATCGGGAACACTGTCGCCAACAAACCAACAGACATCTCACCGGGCAGTGGGGTGCCACGTGAGCAAAGGTGATTTATCAGGGTTTATGGGTATGGATTTGGTGGCGGCATCGACAGCAAGTGTCCGTGAGGGCGCCACGCAAATGCACCTTTCCAATAGTCCCTGGCAAGCCAAGTTCTGGCTTTCAACATACCGTGAGAAAGGAAAATCGAAATGTCCGTTCCTATTGTTGGCGCATTAGCTACATATCTGTATCTAATGCGCCAACAACCACGTAGGCTTTGGTTATGAACATGGCTCAAGCGGTCGCTGTATTGGGAGAATATGCTTCTGACCAGTGGGGTCTGGTGACTACAGCCCAGGCTGCGGCCGCAGGTATCAATACGACCACACTGGCCAGACTTACCGCCGCTGGTTCGATCACGCCGGTTCTACGGGGGGTATACCAGTTAGCGGGTGCCCAGCATGCCGAGTTCATGACAGAAGCTGCCGCTTGGCTCCGACTCGACCCTGCCACACCAGCATGGCAACGCGAATCCCTCAGCAGCGATGGCGGCGTACTGTCCTACCGCTCTGCGGCTTTGATCCACCAGATTGGGGATCTACGAGCGTCGCAAGTTGAGATCAGTGCGCCGCGACGCCGTCGAACCCGCGATCACAGTGTTCGGTTCCATCTCGCGCATCTGGGATCTGTCGACGTAGTCACAGTGGAAGGGTTACCAGTTACGAGCGTTGAGCGCACGCTAGCTGATCTTTTTGCCGAGCATCTCGATGGTGGCCATGCCGTCGACCTACTGACTGACGCTTTCAACCGTTATCAGATCAAACGTGAACGCCTCGCTGATCTACTTGCACCCGCGGCCAGCCGTTATGGGGCCCCAGAAAATGATGGGCACGCACTGATTGACCTCCTGACAAGACAGCGCATAGACCCTCAGCAGGTTTCGGCCAGCCTGGATGTTGCCGCGGTACTCCAGCAATGGGAAGAGCTGTCGTCCCACATACAGGAAGCCGAAGCAATCGCGGTGAAACTACGGACGCTACAAGCCCGATACGGCAGAAAGACCGCAGCATGAGCTACACAAGCCCCGAAGCGCTGCGCGCGGCGCTGACCACACGCGCTAAGCGGATCGCCGCCGAGCATGGAACGACGGCAGGGGAGGTTCTCGATGCGTTCTATTTCCAGCGACTAATCGCACGTGTCTTTCTCGCTGACCCGACCGGTTGGCTACTCAAAGGCGGCCAGGCTCTCCTCGTACGATTCGCTACTGCCCGCTACACCCGCGATATAGACCTACAACGACGCGGAGCGTTCACTATCGATGAAGCAGCTTCTCAGCTGATCGAGGCTGCACAGTATGACGCCGACGACTATCTCACATACACGTGTGTTTCATATAAGAACAAATTCGACGGGTCGCGTCTTACCCGACTCACCTTCGACGTGTTGCTGGGACGCCGCATTGTTCGCCAAATCGGCGTGGATGTCGTCGTCGATTCGCGACCGCTGGGCACTCCCGCAAGCCGCCCACTCGCGTCTGCGATTCCTATCGATTGGCCTACCACCTGGCCTACCGTTGCCCTATATCCACTGGAAGATCATGTTGCTGACAAGATCATCGCCATGTATGAGCGGCACCATGACGGCCAAACCTCTAGCCGATACCGTGACCTCGTAGACTTGGTGCTCATTGCTGTAAACAACATGGTCGACGGGCCTAAACTCCACAACGCGGTCGCTGCAGAAGTCGCGCATCGGCGCGGCCGGGGAGTCGATGTCGAGCTCCCATCTGCTTTCCAGCTACCCATCCTGACTGGATAGCTGGCTACCAGGAACAAGCAGTACCCATAAACACCCTTAACGCTTACCGAACCATCGACAGCGCCAGGGCAGTCATCGAGGTGTTCCTCAACCCAGTACTAGTGGTTCCACGCATTAGTTCCTTGAATATGGTGAACTGGTCTGCATCTGTGGCTGTGGAGGTCGAAGGTGTGGACTGTGGAACCGTTGGTGTTGAACCGGGAAGAACGCGAGGAGTTGGAGCGCCGTGTGCGAGCCCA
>JBBSOC010000031.1:0-21939 GCA_038260095.1 Mycobacteriales bacterium
CGGCTGATAGAACGATGGCCAGCCACAGTGCGAGTCGAATTTGGCGTCGGATCGGAACAGATCGGCGTTGCAAGCTCGGCAGCGATACACCCCTGACGTTGTGGTGTTCAGGTACTCGCCAGTGCCAGGCCGCTCGGTGCCGGCTTGGCGAAGTACCTGATACTCCTGCGGGCTGAGTTCAGCCCGCCACTGTGCGTCGGTTTTGGTCACGGGAAGTGAGGTCATACTTTGACCCTAGCCGGCTGAAGCTCGAATCCGTAGTAGCTGCGGATCGTGATCGGTGGGTCGGTCAGCGAACTCCGCTGACGTGTGCACGATCGAGTAGCTCGTACCGCCTACGTTGGGACTGCTGAATGCTTGATCGTCGAGCACAGCAACACCGTCAACGATGCAGCTGTAGCGCTGCATTTCCGGCAGAGTGTCCGCGGCGGCGTGAAGCACTCCGTCGGCGACGAGCTTACTGACCGATTGCGAGGTTGGGCCGTCATGAATTTGCCCGAGCGCCACCACTCGTGCGGTTTTGCTGGCAGCGCTTAGCCGTGCGACAAACTCGTGCACCTCACGCGCCTGTGCCTCCCGCTGGGGCTCCGATGGAGTGTGTGGTGGCTGGTAACGGCCGTAGAGAGGGCTGTCATGGTCAGCGCCGGCAGTGCTCATAGCGCTCACTAAGTCGAGCCCTATCACGAAAAGCGGCGTGCCCTTGATGTCAAATTCGCCGACTACCTGTTTGCTAGCGCCTTTGAAGGCATCAGAGTCGGGAGCGATCCGACCGGGCGAGTGGTTGAGCTCGGCGCGTCCGTTGTTTACCCCTACCGACGTTGCCGCCGTGGCTGACGGCTGTCCGCGATTTATGAAGCGCGCGGTATCGGGCCGAAACAGGAAACCGGTTCGACGATTGAGACCAGGCTGCGGAGAATCGGCGTTGTCGCTTGGATCAAGCTGTCGGTACTCGTACCGAACTTTGCCAGCTGAACTAGCCGCGGCTGTGAGTGCGGCAAAGGACGCCGCGCCGCTCACAGTCTGATCGTTTTTCTTACCGCTGTCGTCCGGCATACCCGTAACTACGATGATGTCAGGTTGTCGGAGGTTGTTCGCTATTAGCCTGCCCAGACGTTGCAGTACCGGATCGTCTGCTCCCGCCTCGGCGCGGCTAGCATCTAGCGTGGCTATGGTGAGCTGGTTCTCGGCTGGCGTCGAGGCGGTCTGCGGTTGGAGATCTGTTGGCCTCAACTTCGGCGTGTGGTCCGGCAGCAGGGTGTAATTGCCGGCCGCGTAATGCCACACTCCGGTGATCGTGCCGGGAAGTGCGTCACCAGTGTTAGCGACGGGCAGTGGTGCCAGCGTATCGCCGAGCATCACGCGACCAGTCTGAGCTCGTGCGGCGGTAGACAGCACACTCCCGGTAGGTGTCTGTATGCCATCAGGTACGGGAGCGCTTGGCCAGACTGGAAGTTGTCCGTCGGTGGGCCCGATCGCCACAGCATCGTCGATCTGGACCCGCATTCCTTCTAGTGCCTCAAAAGTGTCTATTGCATTGTGGTCGCGATCAAACCGTGGGGAACGTTCGATGTCGACTGGTTCGATGCCACTGGCCGTTGTCTCGCGAATCTGCCCGGGAGCTGTGGCGCCTAAACGACCGATCCGTATTGGTTTTGGCAGCTCGGCGCTGCCGGTACGGCGCACCTTTGCTCGCACGATCTCGGTCACCGTGAGGTTGCCGCTGTCCTCGCCACCGGTGCGGACTTCGGCGACTGTGCCTGAAACGTTTACGGTGTCGCCAGGAACGAGCTTCGGCTGGTCAGCGAGGTAGACGTACACACCCTCACTGGTCTCGGGCTTATTGTCGGGCGCAAGATCTTGCATCCATAGGCCTTGATTGTGTACAGCGGTGACCACGCCGGGTACATCGGCTACGGCGAGTCCCCGCATCGGTGAGAGGTGGCCTGGGCCCTGAATGTCGTGAATTCGGACATGTTGCGGTGTCGGGGGCGATTGCGCGCAGCCGCTGAGTACTACTCCAATGGCCAGCGAGCTACAGCAGAGTGTGCGAGCCCAGAGACGATGGAACATGGCGCCTCCCTAACCGGCTCAGTAGCAGAAACCCGGCAGCACAACACTAAAGGTAGCGTGGCGACATGGGGTCGACCGCGGTGGAACACGTTGTTGGTGATCGAGTAGTTCGGATTAGCAGCCCTGACCGGGTGTACTTTCCCGAACTCGGCCTGACCAAACTTGACTTAGTGCTGTATTACTGCAGCGTCGGTAACGGTGTGCTGCGCGCACTGTTACGCCGACCGTGCACATTGCATCGATTCCCCGAAGGCATCGAGGGCGAGGCAATCTATCAAAAACGGGTTCCTAAGGGCGCGCCCGATTGGCTCAAAACCGCAACGGTGACATTTCCCAGCGGTCGAACTGCCGACCAACTGTGTGTCACCGAGCTGGCCTCGGTGGTATGGGCGGTGCAAATGTCGACGGTGGAGTTTCACCCGTGGCCGGTGGCCGCGGCTCAGCCTGATTACCCAGATGAGCTGCGGATCGATTTGGATCCGCAGCCCGGGACTGGATTCTCCCAAACCCGAAAGGCCGCTGAGCTAGCTCAAGAAGTCTTCGACGAGCTGGGCTGGACGAGCTGGTTGAAAACTTCAGGTGGGCGCGGGCTACATCTTGCGGTGGCAATCCAACCGAGCTGGAGCTTCGTGCAGGTTCGGCGGGCTGGCCTTGCGCTCGGCCGCGAACTAGAGCGCCGTGCACCGCAGCTCCTCACGGTCGCGTGGTGGAAAGAGGAGCGGGGTCAGCGGATTTTCTTCGACTACAACCAGAACGCGCGAGACCGCACAGTGGTGAGCGCGTACAGCATTCGTCCGATGGGCCAGGCGACCGTTTCGGCTCCGCTGAAGTGGTCGGAACTAGCTGACGCGAACCCGACTGATTTCACGGTGCAGACGATGCCGGAGCGGTTCGCCCGGCTCGGCGATGTACATGCCGGCCGTGACAGCGCTGCGGGGGCGAGCCTGGAACCGTTACTGGAATGGGTGCAACGAGACGAACGGGACCACGGCCTCGGTGACGCGCCCTATCCGCCGAACTATCCCAAGATGCCCGGCGAACCGCCCCGGGTCGCGCCCAGTCGAGCCAAACATGACAGCTGAAGCTCGCGAGAAGGATCGGGTCATCTGATTGTAGATCGTGAACGTAGCAATGGCAGGGTAAGCTGCGTGATATGCCGATTCCTATAGCCTAGCAAGGTACTCCGGTGTGGCTTGGATGCTGGTACTAGAAGCTCGGCAGCACAGAGAAAAGCCCTCCGTCGTTACCTCAGCCTTGGAGTGAGCCGACAGCCCGAGGATGTTGTAGAAGCGAGCTCAACGCAGTAAAGGCAGCGGTACTTCCGTTGATCGCCTTCGGGCGATGAGTAGTCCCGTCAGTCCCACGTCCGCTACCAGCAGCACTGTGGGGTACATCGCTGTCACCAGGTTGTAGTGCGACAATGCAGCTAGAGAGAGCACGTGCGTGACGCCACACCATGCGTAACTAGACAGCGTTTCCTGTCCGGGCCTCCGCCAAGACTTCCGATACGTTGGCACGTAGGCAACGGCATCGATGAGTGACACGAGAATGATCGATAGAGTGGGGTTCTCAGTGAGAGCCCACAGCGCCCCAGCTATCACGCAGCCAGTCAGGCTCCACCAGTCAACCGTGGTGATCTGCGATTCGCCCTGTCGAATCGACATGGCAAGAATCACGGCAGTCAGCACAGTCATACTGCCCGTTTGCCATGCGCCTGGGCCCGCACCGCCCACGATCTGTGCGCCAAAGCCGATGGCCGCTGTGAGCATCCACACTAGCCAAGTGAACACATGCGGTGTGGTCCGTCCCTTAGCCGTGTCCCGGATATAGGGAAGTGTTGTGACAACGAAGATGACTGCTGCCAGCGCTCCGAGAAAACTGTCCACGATGCCGATGCTACAAGTGGCAAAAGCCACCCGCTCATGAACTACATTGCGCTACTGACCGGCAAACCCCCACAAGATAGTCCGCTACCTGCAGACAGTGCCCGTGTCAGGCACTGTTGCATCGATGAGGTACCGATTCACCGCATCGGTGATGCAGGCAGTTTGGGGGTATGCCGTGTGCCCTTGGCCTTCCCACGTTAATACAGTTCCGGTGCCCAGCAGCGTCGCGAGCCGCGCGGTGTTCTCGTACGGAGTCGCGGGGTCACCGGTGGTGCCCACCACCACGATCGGTGGTGCGGATGTGGCCGCGCCGACTGGGTACTCATCGCGGGGAGACTTCCAAGACGCGCAGCCCAGCAGCGTTACGGCCAGCGCGCCACCAAACAACGGGTACCGCGAGCGCCACTGCGTTTGCAACGCGGCCACTTGCGCAACTGACACGGAGTTTCGTTCATCCGCGCAGCCGATCGCTAGATTTGCCTCGACAGAGTTGTCATAGTGTCCATTACTGCCTCGGCCGTTGTATTCGTCGATGAGGGAAAACACGCCCGCGGGTTTGCCCTCATCAAGATCGTGCAGCGCGTTTTCCAATGCACTCCACTTCTCTGGGGAGTACATCGCCGCAAGAGCAGCGAAAACAGCCACTCCTTCGGTGGCGTGTCGACCACCTGGCGCCTTAACGGGCTGCTGCGCAACCTTGGAGATGATCCGTGCTGTTGTGGCTCGCGCGTCTACGCCAAGCGGGCAGCGGTCACCGCGCTGTTGACAGTTTGCCGCAAACTCGTCGAACTCTTTCTCGAAGGCCGCCGCTTGCCGCTCGGATGCGGTAACGCTGTCCTGCTGCGGGTCCACGGCGCCATCAAGCACCATGCTGGCAATATTGCCGCCGAACAGCCGGGCATACACCGCGCCGAGCAGGGTGCCATAGGAGTAGCCCAAGTAGTTGAGCTTGGTATCGCCCACCGCGCGGCGGATGGCATCCATGTCCCGAGCTGTTTGCTCAGTGCTGAAGTATTGCAAAGTTTTGCCGTATTTATCGCTGCATTGTCGGGCAATCGCGGTCGCCTGGGTGAGCTGTGTTGCGAGCTCTGAAGAATCGGGATCTGAGTTTTCTTCGGCTTGTTTGTCTTTTTGCTTGTCGCTGATGCATCGCACCGGCGATGAACCGCCCACTCCTCGGGGATCGAAGCCCACAATGTCGAAACGGTGTTGTAGCTGCTTAGGCAGAAACAACGCTGACTGCGCCGCAAACTCCACTCCAGAGGCGCCCGGACCTCCCGGATTCACTACCAAAGAACCTATGCGCTTAGTTTGTGCCGTGCTGCGCATCCGGAGTAAAGCCAGGGAGAACGTCTGTCCGTGTGGCTGCGCCCAGTTCTGCGGTACACGCAGGGCGGCGCAGGAAAACGTCACGCCCGCGACGTCGCTGTGCAGGATGTTGTGGGCACGGCCAGCACAGTCTCGCCACGGCGACGTAGTGCCGTCCAACTGCGTGATGCTGCCCAGTTCCTCGGGCTTATCCCACACGTTCAACGAGCACGCCGATAGCAGCATCGTCACGACAATGGTCAAGACGCTGAGTGATTTGACCATCACAAGCGGCCCTCCAGCACAGCCTGGAGGTCGTAGCTCACTGGTTCCGCCAGCTGTGCGTAGCCGCACGATTGCGCACAGCGGTCGGTGCGCCAGCGGCAAAACTGCGCAGTGTGCCGGAATCGGTCACCTTCGGTGTGGTCGTAGCTCACCTCGGCGACGAGTTCGGGCCGCAGCGGTTCCCAGTCGGTATCGCGCCCGGCATTCCAGCGGTTTCTAGCTCCGGGTAAACGGAGGGCCACGGGCGTCTCGCCATCCTCGGCGGGCTGCCATGGGTGATTGCCGACCAGCGATCCTAGGCTGCGATAGGGCTCCAGTTCGGCCTCTAGTTCCAGCCGTCGTGCCCCGGTGAACGCTGAGCAGACACCCACGTAGTTTAGCTCGCCGGTATCGGTGTACAGACCGAGCATCAACGAGCCGACTCCAGGCAGGCTGCGATGGCGACGGTATCCGGCCACTACCACGTCAGCCGTGCGATGGTGTTTCACCTTCACCATTAGCCGCTTGCCTGGCATATAGGGAGTGCCGGCCGTTTTTGCGATCACACCATCCAGGCCCGCGCCTTCGAACTGGGTAAACCAACGGGCGGCGGTGGCGGGGTCAGTGGTCACCGGTGTGCGATGGATCGTTCGCGCCCTCGCCCGAACGTCGTAGGCTCCTACCAGCTGCTCTAACACTGCTCTGCGTGCCGCGTAGCCATGGTCAAGGTAGGACCGCTCCGCGTCTGCTAGCGCGTCGAAGGCCACGAACTGGGCTGGTGTGGCCTCGGCGAGTTCGGCGATGCGTCGCGCTGAAGGGTGGATTCGTTGGCTGAGCAGGTCGAAGTCCAGCTGATGGTCACGCACCAAAATCAGTTCGCCGTCCAACACGCATTGTGCGGGCAGCTCCTCGGCCACAGCGGCCACGACTTCGGGGAAATAGCGTTCCAGCTGCTTACCCCCTCGGCTGCCCAGCACCACCTCGTCGCCGTCTCGAAATACGATGCAGCGGTAGCCGTCCCATTTCGGCTCGTAGTGCATGCCTGGCGCCGTTGGGATCACCGACGCTGACTTGGCGAGCATCGGTTCAACAGGTGGGTTCACCGGAAGCCGCATAGTGCTGAGCCTATCTCTCGTCAATCACCAGATAGCGGGTGAGCAACACGCCGCCGGCGTGCACGATGTGTGCGAGTTGCAGTGCGCGAGGTGCATGAGCTGCTACACCGGCGGCAATTCGGGGCGCATCGGCCAAGCTCAGCTGCGGCGAGATGGTCAGGCAAAGCTCATCTACCAGTCCCTCGGCAGCCAGTTCGCCGAATAGGCGCGGTCCGCCTTCGCACAGCAGCCGCGGTAGTCCCAGCTGATGCAGTCGCACCAGCATGGCGGGCAAGTCAACGCTTGTCTCTCCAATGCACTCGACGTCGGCGTGCTTGGTGAGCGAGGCCCGTCTTGTCGGGTCGCTAGTCCGATGCGTGATCACTCTGGGCCGAGGTGACGAGCTGGCGTAAGAGAAGTCGGAGAAGTCCAAGTCCAGGCTAGAGCTGATCACGACTAGCTGCGCGTGTGGTGCAAGCCCGCGAGCGACGCGGGCGATTTGGCGCTTGTCGCTGACGCGCGGCTGTCGATACCGCTCGACCCGGAACGTTTCCGCACCCACGATGATCGCGTCGCACTGGTCACGTAGGAGTCGGAAGATCTGCTTGTCCGCGCTACCCGACAGCGGCTCGGAACGTCCGCCGATCGCGGCCGCGCCATCTAAACTGCACACGAAGTTTGCTCGCAGCCAGGGCAACCTCGGCATGTCGTATAGCTGCGCGAGGTGACGAATAGACAGCTCGCTGTCGCCTTGGCCCGGCGGCCATAGTTGCCGAAGAGCGTTAGTCACGGGATTGGAGAATACGGGATTGGAGAATACAGACTTCGCTGCACTGACTACAGCTGCCAGTATTGTGTACTCACGTCGTGGGTGTGTCCGACGGTGGTTTCCATCCGGCATCGTCCTCACGAGGCCAATCCAGCGTGATCGTGCTAGTAGTGTTCATGTCTAGCTGCGGAAACTCTTTACCGAAGAAGTACTGGTAGCGGTCATCACGGTAACCGACCCTAGAGTCGGTAAGGGATTGCGGTTTACCTTGGGCATCGAACGGTGGAATGTTGCTCTGTTGTGAATAGACCGGAAGTCCGGTGCTCGGGTCCACATACAACACTACATGCAGGCCTTGCCCAAGTCCCCCCTTGGACAAATAGGGATGCGTTTTGTAGTCCAAGCCGGTCGCTTTGAACGCCCAGGTGAAATGCTGAAGACCCAGGTATCCATACATCCCGCTCTTCACCGGCATGTAGTTCACTTCGAAGCGCAAGTACTTCTTGTTTCCATCTCCTGGCTTGGTTTTCAGCTCCAGCTTTGGTACCTGGATAACATTGGGGAAATCTTGAGTGAAGTACTTGGAAACAGCATCGGCCTGTTTTTCATCTAGACCAAATATGTGGATCCCATCCCCTATGTCACCGATAGCGACTTGCAGCTTGCAGTTGTCGAAGCGAGCCTGGCTCCATTTCTTTTCGAATTCGTTGAATGAATACGACTTACCATCCACACAACGCGTCTTATAGGAAAACCCGGAACCTCCAGGTCTGCCAGTTCGTACAGTGTCTTCTCGATTGAGGGAGAATTTTTTGGTCTTATAATCAAACCCGGTATCGGCCGTCTTGCTTAAGCCTTCGGACAGGTCTGCTTTTTGCGACGACACCGTTTCACTTATGGTGCGAACAGAGCTTTGCAGCATCATGTTGCGAAACGTCTCCATGAACAGCGCGTGCTTATCGACCTTGTCGAGGTCGGATTGCGATATATCGTTGGGGCTACCAAGTTTGGCGTATTCTTTGCCGCTCCCACTCCCACCACCGTGGCTGCTTGCGGGAGAGGAGCTGGTCTTGTCTTTCGAGAGCAGGGCGTAAGCCCCAAATCCACCCGCGGTGAGCAGGCCAACAGCAACAACCACGATGAGCACAATAAGGACAGCTTTCTTGCCGCCCCCGCCTGAGTTGGGCGGTGGGTATGCTCCGTAATTGTAGGGCGGCACCTGCTGTCCATAGCTACCCTGCTCTGGGTAAGCGCCGGGGCCCGGGTAGGGAAAACCTCCTGGTGCCGCACCTGGATATGGCGGTAGTGGCTGCCCCGGATAAGCTGACGGACCTGGCCCGCTGCCGTAGGGCTGACCAGGAGCAGGCTGTTCGGGCGGTTGCGACGAACCGGGTTGCATGGAGTTTCCTTACGTATCTCTCGTGTGATTACTGGCTCGTTACTGCCGAGCTTTCGGCTCCTTAGCTGAGGTTGGGTCCGACCGCACCCAACCTAGTACTTTGCGTTCCATCCAAAAAGACAAAAACGGAACCGTGCCGGCAAGTAGCACCCCGAGGGTTCGTTGTGAACGCCAGCCGCTTTCGCGGGCCAACAGCACGGTCATCGCAATATAAATCATGTAGAACAAGCCATGGATGGGACTCACGATCTGCGCCATGGTTGGGCTGCCGGCTGCATACTTCAATGGCATAGCCACCCCGACTAACAGTAGCAACCAGCAGCCGACCACGTACGCCATTATCCGAAATCGCAGCAGGGTCCCGTTCATCGTGCGGTCGCCTTGGTCTCGGGGCTGACCTGCTCTACGTTGCGGTGCAAGTCGGCTAGGTAGGCGTTATAAGCGTCCAGCTCGGGGTCGGGCTCAACCTCGTGAAAAGTGAGCGCGACGGTTGAACGCGGCAGCTGGGGTGAAGGATCGGTAGGACTGTCGCCATCTACGTTGCTGGGATTTTCCTGCTCGGCTATATCCTCGCGCATAGTCCGCCACCACATATAGCCGGCGGCAGCGGCAAAAAACGGCCATTCAAGGGCGTAGGCGTAGCTACGCAGGTTTCCGGCCTCGCCTCGCCGCAGCTGCCAATAGCCCAAGGCGATGCAGACAATGACCACCAGAAGCATCAACGCATGGAATGCCAGCTTCCGCGGTGTCCAAAACAATCGTGACCGGAGCACATATGCAGCTTAGGGGTAGTAGATAGGGGTCGGGCTAGGGGTCGGGCTAGAGAGGCGCGTTGTCAGATAGATGGCTGCGCTGCCAGAAAGCTGCCAGAAAGCTGCCAGAAAGCACGAGACGATTGGCCAATGGTGTCGGACGTAATGACTGCGGCATCATAAACCCATGCAGTTCACGGTGATCGGTCGAGACGGTACGGACCCAAACGCGATGTTGCGCCGCCGTGCGGCTCGCGGCGAGCACCTCGCCCTGGGCGAGCGCATGCAGCAGGCGGGGACGCTGTTATGTGCGGTGGCGTTGCTCGATGAGTTTGGGCAGATGAACGGCTCAGTGTATCTGGTTTCCTTTCCTTCCCGTAGTGAGCTGGAGGAGTGGCTGCAGATTGAGCCATACATGGTCGGGGGAGTCTGGAAGGATGTGCAGATCCAGCCCGCGCAGCTAGGTTCGGGGTTTGCGCATCTAGCCTCTTGAGGCTCACTGTTCCTCGGCGACACGCCAATTCTGGCGCGGTCGTGGGCGCGGTCGTCGGGCATTCAGGTTAAGCTGTTGCTTGTTATGGCGAACACATTTTTGGTCGTAAGAGGCGTGCAATGAACCGTGGTCCGCGAGTTCTCCTCGATGCCACCGCTGTCTCAGCTGACCGCGGAGGCCTTGGAAGGTATACCGACGGGCTTATTCCCGCGCTCACTGAACAGGACGCCGACCTGGTAATCGCATGCCAACGCAGCGATGCCGATCGATACGGCCAGCTCGCTCCCCAAGCCCGTGTAGTGCCGGCTCCAGCCGCCATCTCGCATCGCGCGGCGCGGGTAGCGTGGGAGCAGACGGGGCTGCCCCTGCTCTGTCAGCACGTAGGTGCTCAGGTATTGCATGCGCCGCACTACACTATGCCCCTGCGAAGCTCATGCCCGACGGTCGTGACCGTGCACGATGCCACACTGCTGGCCGAGCCTGACCACTACGATAAAGCGCGTCGCGCTTTTATGGGTTCGGCGATCAAAACCGCGCTACGACGTGCTACCCGGGTCATCGTGCCCTCCAAGGCTACTCGGGACGAGCTGATTCGACTCCGTGACGCTGACCCCGCCGCGTTAGACGTGGCCTATCACGGCGTGAACACTGATGAGTTTCGGCCACCCACTCAAGCGGAGGCGGCCCGGGTAAAGGCCCGACTTGGTCTAGGGACGATGAGTTACGTAGCGTTTTTGGGTGTTCAGGAGCCACGAAAAAACGTACCTAATCTGATTCGTGGTTGGGTACTGGCGTGTGAGCATCGGGCCGACCCGCCCGCACTGGTGATCGCCGGAGGTTCTGGCCACGACGATGAAATAGATGCCGCTATCGAGAAAGTTCCGGCACCGCTTCGGCTGCTCCGGCCTGGCTATCTGCGTTACGCGGACTTGTCCGGTTATCTTGGGGGGGCGGTTGTCGTGGCGTATCCGAGCCATGGGGAAGGCTTCGGTCTTCCCGTTCTAGAGGCCATGGCTTGCGGCGCCGCGGTGCTGGTGACGCCGCGGCTTTCGTTGCCCGAAGTGGGAGGTGAGGCCGTGGCCTACACCGGCGAAAGCGCCGACACAATCGCAACGGATTTGGCCGCGCTGCTGGACGATCCAGACCGCAGGAAGACGCTTGGCGAGGCCGCAAGTGGGCGTGCGGCGCGGTTCACGTGGAAGTCTTCCGCACAGGCACACCTAACAAGCTACGCGCGTGCTGTAGCTGGAGAATGACAGGAAATGAACAGCAACTTCTCTACCACCAACTTCTCTACCACCAACTTCTATGCTGTCGTGCCCGCGGGGGGAAGTGGAACACGGCTATGGCCGCTCTCACGCGCCGGTGAGCCCAAATTCTTGCACGCGCTTGCCGGCGGAACACGTAGCCTGCTGCAGTCAACGCTGGATCGGTTACAGCCGCTGGCTCCACCCGAGCGCACGCTGGTCGTCACTGGCGCCCGGCATGCCTCCGCGGTCGCGCGGCAGCTCCCAGAGCTGGATGCAGCCAACATCATCATTGAGCCGTCTCCGCGCGATTCCGCGGCTGCAATCGGCTTAGCTGCGGCACTGATTGCCGAGCGAGATCCCGAGGCTATAATGGGCTCGTTTGCCGCCGACCACCATATTGCCGACCCGACAGGGTTTGCTGCTGCGGTACGTGACGCGGCCTGCATGGCGGCCGATGGATATTTGGCGACTGTAGGCCTGACCCCCACTCGTCCTGAAACCGGTTACGGATATCTCAAGCTTGGCGAGAAGCTCGAGAGCGGCATCGGGTTTGCCGTGAACGAATTCGCCGAAAAGCCCACGGAGCGGCGAGCAGAAAAGTATTTCACCTCCGGTGAATACCTGTGGAACGCGAGCATGTTCGTGTGGCGGGTAGCTGTCATGTTGGCTGAGCTTGAACGTCAGCAGCCTCAGCTGTATGCCGGCCTTCGCCAAATTGCGGCGGATTGGGAGACGCCTCGCCGTGACGACACTTTTTCTCAAGTCTGGCCAACGCTACCGGCAACGGCGATCGACTACGCAATCATGGAGGACGCGGCTGCGCGCGGTCGTGTCGCTACGATCCCGGCCGACATCGGTTGGCATGACATTGGCGACTGGAACGCTGTAGGCGAGATTGCCAAGCAGGATGAATACGGTAACGCCGTACTGGGCGACTCAGCACTTGTACGCGCGATTGATGCCCGGCGCTGCGTGGTGGCAACTTTCACGAAGCGAACGGTCGCTCTAGTGGGTCTGGATGATGTGGTAGTTGTTGACACGCCAGATGCGGTGCTGATCTGTTCTCGGGAGCGCAGTCAAGAGGTCAAGCAAGTCGTGAGCCAACTAGACCGTGACGATCCGCTCCGTTGATAGAATGGGCGTCCCAAACATGGGCCTCGAAGGCAATTTTCGGCAGATTAAGGCTGTACTGAGAGTTCGTACTGCGCGTCGGGTAGCTCGATCGCCTCTCAAGTGGCTAGTGTACGGCGCGTACAGATCGAGAAACTAGGTACCGAGCAATTCTAATCTGGACACTTCAATGACCGCCGTGCCAGGCTTGGTGCGAAATACAACATTGTGATGAGGGGGAGCTGTGACGCTTCAACCGTCGGCCGAGGAATCCAAGGACACTCCAGCCGTCGCAGAGCTGAAAAAAATGAGGCCGTTACTGGCATGGGGGCTGCTCGGCATCAATGGGCTGTGGCTACTGGTGGCGGTGCAAGCGTTTCTGTTTGGAGGTAGTGAAGGCACGTTTCGCGCGGAATTCGCCAACCGGGCATTTCTGGCATTTGGTGAGCACCCAGATCTGTTTGGTGGTTTTGCCGGCCTCCTGAGCATCGGCCTTGTCGGTATTCCGCAGATTGCGCTTCCGCTGTTGGCGTTGGCGCTGGTAAGTCACCTCAAACCAGTGGTAGACACGCTCGCTAAACCAGTGCTGATCACTGTGCTTGCTGAATACGCGGTAAGTGTCCTGTTTGGCTTGGTGGCGTTCATCGCGAGCTTCGCGATTGATCTTGGGAGTGCGAGCCGAGGTACAGGCCGGCTACTCACCGAAAGTGCACTCTACCGATTGGGCTTGTTTGCTCTGCTCGGACTCGCCATATACGTCGCGGTAAAGGCCGCGCTGCCTTACTTCAACAGCCCCAAAGCAGGGCAACCGTTTGGCGGCTATGGGCATCAGCAAGGCTGGCCTGGCGGTTCGGGACAGCAATTTTTTGGCGGATCAGCGGATCAACCGGGTCAGCCGTCGTTTCAGGGCCAGCCAGGCGTACCAGGTCAGCAACCCAGCCAGCCCAACCCGCCGTCATACGGTCACCAGCTGGGCCAGCCATCTTATGGTGGCCATCCTGGACAGCATGCCGCGCAACCGGGCTATGGCGGGGGCCCTGGAGGCCCTGGCGTGCCACCGGTAAGCGGGCAGCCAGCGCAGCCGGGCCAGCCATCTTATGGTGGCCATCCTGGACAGCATGCTCCGCAACCGGGCTATGGCGGGGGCCCTGGAGGCCCTGGCGGTACTGGTAGCTCAGCTGTGCCACCAGTAAGTGGGCAACCAGGCAGTTGGGCCGCTCCGCCGCAGAACCCGTAGTTGTCTCAGGCGAATGCACGCCAGCGAGTGAACTGTAAGCACGGCTATCAACGGTGGGTCCGACCATTTCTCGTCGGGCCCACCGTTGTCTGTGTTAGTAACCAGAGTCCGATTGAGTGGCTGGTGTACAACTGTTAGATATCGCTCGTGCGCTAATAGCAGATACCCCCTTGACTCGCGGGGCATTACACGCGTGTAATTTGCTCAATGATCACCGCTGAAGCACGAAGTCGTCTCACACCGACTTAGGTGCCGCAGTCAAGGAGGCGGTATGCCGAGTAAAGCAACGAGTGCGTCGGTCATTGACGGGGAGTTCCCGGAGTGGCAAGAAGATGCGCTATGTGCTCAAACGGACCCGGAGGCATTTTTTCCGGAAAAGGGCGGTTCCACGCGTGAGGCTAAGCGAATTTGTGTGAATTGCGAAGTTCGCACTCAGTGCTTGGAGTATGCTCTGGCGCACGACGAACGGTTTGGGATCTGGGGCGGCCTATCTGAACGAGAGAGACGTAGGCTCAAGCGCGAAATCGTCGCCTGACTTAGCGTCTCCACTAGCTCCCTGCCTACGTTCTCGTCGCCTTGTGTGCCCACAAGCACACGGCGGCTCCTGCGGCCTTGGCAGGAAACTATTGGCGAGTGCTATGCCAGTTACTCTTTTTAATTTATTTCTTACCTAGAACGCCGCCAGGCGCCACCTGACGGTGCCGCCAGTAAATGGAGCGAAGCGAAGTAGGTACGCAAGGCGACGAGAACGCCGCCAGGCGCCGCTTGACGCCGCCGCTGTAAAAGTCGCGTTATAAATCTTCCGGGTCGATCCCCAAGGCATTCGCCACTTGCTCGGTTAGTACGTCGTGTACTAGCTCCGCCAGCTCGTCTCTATCGCCAGCACGGGCCTCCAGCGGCCAGCGGTATATGACTATGCGGGGGGGAAGGGGTCCATGCTGCGGATGTACCCGGCCGGCCAGCAGTCGAGCTAGCGGAACAGAACCATCTTCTAGCACGTCAGAGTCGTAGCTCGGCAATTCCGGAGGGACGTCTTCTACCGCGAATTCGACGCTGCTCAGCTGCTCAGGCCAGTGGTGCTCCAGATGCTCTACCGCGTCCAGCACGAGATCGTCAAAGATTTGGGCACGGCTGCGAGCTAGCGGTGCGCTGGCGGGTAGGAGCCGGCCACGTAAACCTCGACCGCGCCGGTTTCGCCGGCTACCGTGCCACTCTTTATGCCGATGTCCGAGGTATCCATCTGGACGTCGGCTCATGGATCCTGAGGTCATGCACCTAAGCATACGGCCGCTACTGATGGTGCGTGGCACGATGTGGCACGGTGCGGCATGGTCGAGATAGCCCGGCGAAGGAAAATTCTCTGTGCGGCGTAGTTGCCCCGGTATTGATGCGCGTGGAGTGTGGCATGGCGCATCCGGCTCACGGTAGAGTGCGCCGGTGAGGTTACAACGACGTTGTTCCAGGGTGGGGTGTGCTCAGCCCGCGGTGGCCACACTTACGTATGTGTATGCAGATTCCACCGCCGTGGTCGGGCCGCTAGCTACATTCCCCGAACCGCACACTTATGACCTGTGCGAGGTTCACGGTCGCCGAATGACGGCACCACGAGGCTGGGAACTAGTGCGTCACGAGGGTGATTTCTCCCTTGCTCCCAGCAGCGACGACCTTGTCGCATTAGCCGACGCTGTGCGCGAGGCCGCCCGGCCTGCTGCTGGTGGAGATATGCCGCCTGAGGGCGGCGCCGCTTTAGCCCCGCGTCGCGGGCATCTGCGGGCGCTGCCATCACTGCCTTAACTGTTAGCTAAGCTCCGGTGAGATTAGCGCAGGTGTGCGTTGTGTCACCCGTATTATTCAGTAGGTCCCCCGCGAGCTTTCATGTCTGAGAAGCGAGGTTTCGTGGCAGTGCAAGTTCCATCGTCAGCCGCACAGCGTGCCGCTGACGAGTTACCTAATATCGTCAAGGCATACGACATACGAGGTCTGGTTGGGCAGCAGCTCAACGAAGAGTCGGCGTGGGCGCTTGGGGCGGGTTTTGCCCAGCTCGTCGGTTCGCCAGTGATCGCGGTCGCGCACGACATGCGGGACTCATCTCCAGGATTAGCGCAGGCTTTCGCCCAGGGTGTGACCGAAACCGGCGCAGATGTGCGGATGGTTGGTCTCGCATCGACGGACATGCTGTACTTCGTCAGTGGCCGCTATGACGTGCCAGGAGCAATGTTCACAGCTAGCCACAACCCAGCCGCCTACAACGGAGTCAAGGTCTGCCGTGCCGGTGCCGGTCCGATCAGCACCGAAACTGGTTTGAAGCAGATGGCGGTTACCGCTCGTGCTCTATTGTCTGGGGAGCAACGCCGCACGCCGGTCGTTACCAGCGGACCGGCTGGCACAGTAAGCTCATTAGAGGCTCTCGGCGATTACGCAGCGTATTTAAACGGCCTTGTGGAATTGTCGTCGATTCGGCCGCTGAAAGTCGTCGTGGATGCTGGAAACGGCATGGCCGGATACACGGTGCCCGCGGTATTTGCCGGGCTGCCGCTGGAGGTGGTGCCGTTGTATTTCGAGCTTGATGGCACGTTCCCCAATCACGAGGCTAATCCTCTCGAGCCGGCAAACCTGGTGGACTTACAACGAGCGGTGCGCGAACACGAAGCCGATATCGGATTGGCGTTCGATGGTGACGCCGATCGCTGTTTCGTGGTCGACGAGCGTGGTGAGCCGGTTTCGCCCAGTGCGGTGACAGCGCTGGTGGCCAGCGCGGAGCTTGCCCGCGAGCCTGGGGCCACCGTCATCTACAACCTGATCACATCCGCGGCTGTCCCCGAGATTATTGCCGAGCACGGGGGAGTGGGTGTACGAAGCCGGGTCGGCCACTCCTATATCAAAGCCGAGATGGCCAGCACCGGCGCCATATTTGGCGGCGAGCACTCAGCGCATTACTATTTTCGCAGCTTCTGGCGAGCCGATACCGGGATGCTTGCCGCGATGCATGTGTTGGCGGCGTTGGGCACTCAGAGTAAACCCCTGTCGGAGCTGGCTGCGCAATATCACCGTTACCCCGCATCGGGTGAAATCAACTCGAGGGTTAATGATGCACCAGCCGTGTTGGTCACCATAGAAAAGGCCTACTCTGGGCTGCCAGACACGAGTGTCGACCACTTGGACGGTTTGACGATCACGTTTGGCGACGCTAGCTGGTTCAACGTTCGAGCTTCGAACACCGAGCCGCTGCTGCGGTTGAATGTAGAGGCGCACGATGCCTCCCGGCTAGCTCAGTTGCGTGAGGAAGTACTGGGAATGATTCGTGCCGGTAACGTTGAACCTCGGGAGAATCCTCAACCATGACCTACTCCGCTATACCTGAAGAGCTGGACGAAGCGCGACTTGACGACGTGCAGTTGCTATCGAGTGGCCGCGCTGATGAGATGTTGCGATCTGTGGCCGCCGCCGGGGCTCAGGTTCGAGAAGCAGCGGTGCTTACCGCGGATGCGCATCTGCATACCCTGGCCGATGATGGTCGACCTCGGGCACTCGTAGTTGCTGGCGTAGGTACGGCCGCTCGCGTTGGCGAGGCGCTCGCTGCGGTAGCTGGGTCTCGCTGTACGGTGCCAGTGTTGTCGCATCTGAGCGCCGGGATTCCGGGCTGGGTCGGCGCCGCCGACGTAGTGATTGCGGTCTCAGCGTCGGGCCACGGTCCAGAAGCGCTCGCCGCCGCGGAAGCCGCAGCGCACCGCGGCGCCCGACTAGTCGCCGTAGGCGCGGCCGATTCGCCGTTGCAGGCTACCGCCGAGCGAGCACATGCGGTGTTCGTGCCGGTGCCGCCACGTCGTCCCGCACGGGTGAGTTTTTGGGGCCTGGTTGTTCCCGTGCTCATGGCGGGGCGAGCCTTGGGTTTGGTCTCGATCACTGAAGCCGATCTGGCTGAGACCGCCGCCCGTCTGGACTCCGACGCGCAGCGCTGCCGGGCCAGCCTGGACGCGGTAGTGAATGCGGGAAAGTCACTCGCGGTAGACCTTGCCGGAAACATTCCAGTGATTTGGGGATCTTCGCGACTCGCCGCGGTGGCCACTACGCGTTTTGCTGACCAGCTGGCGGCCAACGCGCATTATCCGGCGATATCTGGTTCGTTGGTGGAGGCTAGTCGGGCCAGAGTGGGGCTGCTGGATGGCGTGTTCGGAGCTCAGGCCGTCACCCCTGATGACCTGTTCGCCGACCGGGAGCAGAGCCAACGTGAGACCAGGCTCCGGCTGATTATTTTCCGGGACGAAGCCGAATCCGCGATCGGCATCCACCGTGCGGAAGCGGTGGTAGAGCTGGCCAGTGCGCGAGGCATTGGGGTGAGCGTTCTGGCAGCCGAGGGCATGTCACCGCTGGAGCGTCTAGCTTCGTTGATCGTCGTGCCCGATTTCGCCTCGGTGTATTTGGCGCTGCTACACGGTATGGACCCCATCGCGGTACCCGCGGTAAGCGACCTCAAAGAGGCGATGACGCCGTGAGCGCGGCTGGCGGAGCCACGGCGGTTCTGGCGGCGTTCATCGCGAATGTAGGAATTGCGATCACGAAGTTTATCGCGTTTCTCCTTACTCAATCTTCGTCTATGTTGGCCGAGTCCATTCACTCCTTGGCCGACTCTAGCAATCAACTGCTGCTTCTGCTCGGTGGCAAAAGGGCGCGACGCAGCGCCACACCCGAGCACCCATTCGGGTTTGGGCGCGAACGTTATGTTTACGCATTCATCGTCTCGGTAGTGTTGTTTAGCGTCGGCGGTATCTTCGCGCTGTACGAGGGGTATCACAAGCTTATGCACCCCGAACCGATTACCGCTTGGCAATGGGTGCCAGTGCTCGTGCTCGTTCTTGCGATTGGGCTTGAGACTAGCTCGTTTGTCACTGCCATCCGCGAGTCCAACAAGGTGCGCGGCGCCGCGTCTTGGACACGGTTTATCCGGCGAGCTAAGGCTCCGGAACTGCCATTAGTGCTGTTGGAGGACTTAGCCGCGTTGCTAGGTTTGGCGTGCGCGTTGGTCGGCGTTACGTTGACGTTGGTCACCGGCAGCGGCTTGTGGGACGCCGCGGCCACGCTGGCGATCGGCGTGTTGTTGGTTGTGGTGGCATTGTTCCTAGCAACAGAGACCAAGAGCCTGTTACTCGGCGAGTCGGCTAGTGCTGAGCATGCGCAGGCTATCGAAGCGGCTATCACCGATAGTGGGAACGTTACAGGCATTATCAGCTTGAAAACCATGCATTTGGGGCCCGAGGAGCTGCTGATCGCGGCCAAGGTTGCGGTGCCGCCGGATATGACGGCACAACGTTTAGCCAGCAGCATAGATGCCGTGGAAGACAGGATCCGTAGCGTCGTGCCGTTGAAGTGCGTGATCTACCTTGAACCAGACATCGCCCGTTTGCCGACACGCTCGCCGCAGCCGCACCATTCAACTAACGAGCTGGCGGATTCCGCCTCAGTTGTGAAGGAGCCTTGAGTATCTCGTGGAGTTGTTGAGCAATCCAATACAGCCATACGACTGGGGTTCACGCTACACATTGGCCGCGCTGCAAGGCCGCTCGCAACCTAGCGAACGTCCCGAGGCCGAGTTGTGGATCGGAGCGCATTCAGCGGCGCCATCGACTCTGCTGCGAGACGGGCAGGTTAAATCATTGCCGCAGGTGATCGCGGCTGACCCAGAACATGAGCTAGGCCGACAGCAGCTCGACACTTTCGGTCCTCGGTTGCCTTATCTGTGCAAACTTCTTGTTGCTGAGCGGCCGCTCAGTATCCAGGTTCATCCAAGGTCCGACCAGGCTGAGACGGGTTTCGCCGCGGAGCTCGCCGCTGGACTTGATCTCACCGATCCCAAACGCAACTATCGCGATCCCTACCACAAGCCTGAGCTTCTGTGTGCTGTCACCGAGTTTGAGGGTTTGTACGGTTTCCGTCCCGTTGCGCAGGCGGCGGCAGTGTTGCGCGAGCTTCGAGTACCGATGCTTAACGAGTATGCGGATCGGTTACTGCAGCAGCCCGAGGGCCTGCGTGCTGTCTTCACTGAGCTGGTCATGGGCGCCGCCCCCGTCGGGGTAGTACAGGCCACTGCCGCCGCGCTGCACCGCGCCGCGTCACGTTCGGGAAAGTTCACCAGCGATTACGCTGCCTATGCCGCGATCGCTGAGCTTTACCCCGGCGATGTGGGAGTTGTGCTGGCGTTGCTGCTCAATTATCTGCGTTTAGCGCCTGGTGAGGCCGTATATGTGCAGGCGGGACTGCCACATGCGCATGTGCGTGGCTTTGGGGTGGAGGTAATGGCGAGCTCGGACAACGTGGTGCGGTGCGGGCTTACCGGCAAACACATAGATATCGCGGAGCTATTGAAACTCACTTCTTGGGAGTCTGAACGTGTAGTGCCGCTGGCCCCCATTGAGCTGGCGCCGAAGATGCTGCGCTGGCTTGTCCCCGCCGCGGAGTTCATGCTCACCCGTCTCGAGCTTTCGGCTGCGGGTGGCGTCATCGTGCTTAACGATCCGGGCCCCCGGGTGGTGCTGTGTCTGTCGGGACAGATGCGCGCCGCCGATGACGGGGCGGCAGTGGCGTTGGGTGCTGGTCAAGCAGTCTATTCCGCGGCTAGGTACGCACAGGTTGTGCTCTCTGGCGACGCCACAGTGTTTGTGGTAAGCGTGCGATCTCCCTTTGGTGCCGCTACTGTGCAGGCTGGCCACTGCTAGCGTTGGGTTATGCCTTCTATGCTGTCTGCCGTGATCGACTCCATCGATGTTCCAGTTGGCCCAGTGCTGTCAACGCCAGATTTCCGGGTAGCTGATCTCTCCCTGGCTGAATTCGGGCGCAAGGAAATCGAACTGGCCGAGCATGAGATGCCAGGGCTGATGGCGCTTCGCGCCGAGCACGCGGCCGCGCGGCCGCAGGCTGGCGCGCGCATCGTGGGGTGGTTGCACCTGACGGTGCAGAACGCGGGGCTGATCGAAACGCTTGCCGCCCTTGGTGCCCAGCTGCGCTGGGCGAGCTGCAATATCTTTTCCACTCAGGACCATGCCGCGGCGGCAGTGGTAGTGGGCTCCGGCGGCACCGCCGAGCAACCTAGAGGCGTTCCGGTTTTCGCGTGGAAAGGTGAGACGCTCGATGAGTACTGGTGGTGCCTGGACCAAGCCTGCACGTGGAACGGCGAGGGGCCTAACCTCATCGTTGACGACGGTGGGGATGCCACCATGCTGCTGCATCGCGGTGCCCAAGCCGAGCGAATCTTCGCTCAGAGCGGTTCGCTGTCCGATCCTGTTTCGGCCTCCTCGCAGGAAGAATCCGTGCTGCTGGGCTTAATTGCGGCGTCGATTCAGCGGCAGCCACAGCGGTTTACAGTCCTAGCCCAAGGCATCATCGGGGTGAGTGAAGAGACAACGACCGGCGTGCATCGGCTGTATGAAATGCAGCGGGCGGGAACACTGGCATTTCCGGCCATTAACGTCAACGATTCAGTCACCAAAAGTAAATTCGACAATAAGTATGGCTGTCGACATTCGCTGATTGATGGCATCAACCGCGGTACCGATGTCTTGATTGGCGGAAAAGTTGCGGTGATCTGCGGTTATGGTGATGTAGGCAAGGGCTGCGCGGAGTCGCTGCGGGGCCAGGGCGCACGGGTGGTCATTACCGAGATCGATCCCATCTGCGCGCTACAAGCAGCCATGGATGGTTTCGAGGTCACCACCTTAGAAGCTGTTGTTTCAACCGCGGATATTTTCATTACTGCCACTGGCTGCCTCGACGTCATCACCGCCACTCACATTGCGGCCATGAAGCACGGCGCGATTGTGGGCAATATTGGTCATTTTGACAACGAGATCGATATGGCAGGGCTGGCCGCCAGCCCTGGAGTTCGCAGAGTGACGGTGAAACCTCAGGTAGATCAGTGGATTTTCCCGAATGGGCACGGTGTGCTGGTGCTCAGTGAGGGCCGACTGCTGAATCTGGGCAATGCTACTGGTCATCCGAGTTTTGTGATGAGTGCGTCGTTTGCCAATCAGGTGCTGGCTCAGCTGGAGCTGTACACCAACCCTGGCGCTTACCCGTTAGGCGTGCATCGGTTGCCCAAGCAGTTGGATGAGAAGGTGGCGCGGTTGCATCTGGATGCGCTCGGGGTCCGGCTCACCACACTGACCGTCACCCAAGCCGGTTACTTCGGCATTTCGCCACAGGGCCCGTACAAGTCCGAGCACTACCGGTACTGAGCCGTCGTGCTCTGTTTACAAGGTGGTGCACGATAAAAATTTTTGCCAAGTTAGGAGAACTTGTGCAAATTTTTATCGTGCA
>JBBSOC010000032.1:0-21925 GCA_038260095.1 Mycobacteriales bacterium
GTCGGTCATCCAGCGTTGGCCGGAGGAGTCGATGTGGCCGTCGCGGCAGGAACCAAAGATTTCCCGCATTCGCATCCGGCTGCGCTCCAGTAGGTCTTGCCACCAGCTGGCCATGGACGCATCCGAACCGGGCGCGTAGGCCACCTGGCGAGCTTGCCATAACGATGTGAGCTCTTCCACCGCTTCGCCATGCATCCACCAACATGGCAGAATTTCCAGCTGCAAGCTGTAGCGAAAAACCAGCCCCTCGGTGAACCGGGAAAGGTCATTCCAGGCTTTGATGCGAGCGGGACCACTGATGCTGGCCCAGTCGATGGGATCTGGCCCGGCGGCCTGCTGCGCTGGAGCGCCAGCGTCGGCAGGCGCCGCGGCGGCTGCACTTGGAGTGCTCTCCACCGTATCGATCCGGTCGTTGAGTTGGGCTTCTACTCGTTCGATGTACTGCACCAGGTAGTCGATGGTCTCCTGCTGGGTCTGCACCAGGCCGATGACACGTTCGATCTCCGCGTCTTGGGCCGCGGTCGGCGCATCTGCCGATTTCTCCGGCTCTGCCGCGGAGCGCGCGCCAGGCTTAGCTGCAGACTTTGTCGGCGAGGTCATGCCTATCTACTCCTTGGCTACCAATTAGTTTTCTCTGTATCAGCTTAGCCTGAACCACCTAACACGTGCCGATGCCGCCAATGCCGTTTGTGCCGTCCGCAGTACTCCACGAGCTTGCGCTGGCTGCAACATGTCAAGAGTTTTCCAATTCCCTCTCGTGTTTCCCGCACTTTGTGGCTCGGGGGCTCTATGGTCGAAGTAGTTGTCTTGTCTCCTCGACCTAGTAGCAGGCGCGGTGGGTGAGCGCCCGCAGAAGTGGACCGCCACTATGCCGTCTACGCGCTCCTTGCACTCCCGTCAGATTCGTACCTATGTGATCGATACATCAGTTCTACTCTCAGATCCAGGAGCCATTCGGCGCTTCGCTGAGCATGATGTTGTGTTACCACTTGTGGTGGTAGGCGAGCTGGAATCCAAACGACATCACCCAGAGCTGGGCTGGTTCGCTAGGCAGTGTCTGCGTTTTCTGGATGAGCTGCGAGTGCAGCATGGCCGGTTGGACAAGCCGGTACCAGTCAATGATGTAGGTGGTCACATCTATGTGGAGCTAAATCATGCCGAGGTCGGCGCGCTCCCGCCGGGATTCCGGGTACACGAGAACGATTCGCGCATTCTGGCCGTCGCACTGAACCTGGCCCAAGACGGCCGTGATGTTGTGCTGGTGACCAAAGACCTCCCGATGCGGGTGAAGGCCGGCGCGGTGGGCCTTCAGGCAGAGGAGTATCGCGCCGAGCTTGCCGAAGTATCCGATCGGCCTTGGACCGGCATGGTGGAGCTGGAGCTCACTGACGATCAGATGGCACAGCTGTATGGCGAGGAGTCGCTAGAACTGCCGGCCGCGGCTGAGCTGCCGTGCCATACCGGCTTGGTTCTGGTTTCGGGTCGCGGCTCCGCGCTAGGCCGGGTACGGCCAGACAAAACCGTGGGCTTGGTGCGCGGCGACCGGGAAGCATTCGGACTGCATGGTCGCTCCGCGGAGCAACGCGTCGCGCTTGATCTGCTGCTGGACAACGAGGTGGGGATTGTCTCACTGGGCGGCCGCGCGGGGACCGGGAAATCCGCGCTGGCACTGTGCGCTGGCTTGGACGCGGTCATGGAGCAGGGCCGGCACAAGAAAGTAGTGGTCTTCCGGCCGCTGTATGCCGTGGGCGGCCAGGAACTGGGCTACCTGCCGGGCACTGAGGCCGAGAAGATGAACCCGTGGGCTCAGGCGGTATTCGACACGCTCGGAGCGGTGGTTTCGGATTCGGTGATCGAGGAGGTGTTGGGCCGCAAGATGTTGGAAGTGCTGCCATTGACGCACATCCGCGGCCGATCGTTGCACGATTCGTTTGTGATCGTTGATGAAGCGCAATCGCTGGAGCGCGGTGTGCTGCTCACGGTGTTGTCTCGGGTGGGATCGGGGTCCCGGGTAGTGCTCACCCATGACGTGGCCCAGCGTGACAATCTACGGGTAGGTCGCCACGACGGCGTCACCGCTGTGGTAGAGGCGCTGAAGGGGCATCCGTTGTTCGCGCACATCACGCTTACTAGATCCGAACGCTCCCCGATAGCGGCGTTGGTTACGGAGATGCTGGAAGAGGTCCCGAACTAAAGCGCCTACGGCAGCTTTTTACCCACGAACTTGGCAGTTCCGTTGGTTTTGCGCCCAAAAATTGCACTTTGGTCGAGTTCGTGGACTCATGACTGCTGGAAAGTTGCGTAAGTATCACGGTTTTTTCAGCCGCATCTCTGCATCTTTTAGGACAATTAGCCCACGGCATCCCTTCATCTAGCTGGTGTTACGTCAGCTCTTTGGTCTTTCCGTCGACTTTCAGCCCGAAGTCGCGAATACAGTCATTCGCAGGAACGTTGATTTGACGCGCGAGGTGAACTGCGGCAAGCTGCCCGCTTGGCTTACCCCTAGCAGCGGTTGCTGTGACACCGCTAGTGCATCGCGCACGCCGATATTGGTTTCAGTATCAGTCTGACTCCAGTACCGGTTCAACTTCAGTCATGGAAGGAAACTTCCCCGTGGCACGAAAACCCGTAGTGGGTACGCACGTGTTGGTGCGTGGTCTAGCGGTAGCGCTCTTACTCTCTGGGCTTGGGGCCGGAGTGTTCATTAGAGTGCAGCACCAACCGACGGAGTCGCTGTCCTTGCAATCGGCCAGCGAAGCCCAAACCGTCGCGAGTAAGGCCTTTAGAGCGCCTCCTCCGGACACCGGGGCGCAGCGACTTCCGGCGGGGGCGGAGCTTAGGCTCGCACGGCAAGAAAGCTCGCTGAGTAAACAAGCGCAGACTCAAGCCGCGGCGCGCGCGCAGCAAGTGGGGGACTCGATCGCGCAACGAGCACAGGCGGCAGCTAAGGACGCAAAAGAACGCGCAGTAGCCGCGGTAGCCGCAGCACTCGGAGCTGGTGGTCTTGCGCCGGATGCTCCGACTGATTGCTTGAGCTATATTGGTGTCAAGCAGATTGGCTGCTCGATACTCGTGGCAGCCGGTTTTGAGGTCACTCAGATGAGTTGCTTGGACAAGCTGTGGACCAAAGAAAGCCACTGGAATCCACTCGCGGAGAACGCATCCTCCGGTGCTTGGGGCATCCCGCAGGCACTGCCGGGCAGCAAAATGGCGTCATATGGTTCTGATTGGAAAACCAATCCCGTCCCACAGATTAAGTGGGGCCTCAAATACATCCAGGATCGCTATACAACACCCTGTGGCGCATGGGGACACTCTCAACGCCTTAATTGGTACTAGGACCGCGCTGATAGATGCTGTTCTGCTCGTCATTCATATCCGTGTCCCATCTCGGCGCGAATAGCTGCTTGCAAAGCCCGCGCGAACCGGGTTGCCACGTACGCTTGCGCCCACCGAGTCAGCGGGGCGCACAGCCGGGCGTAGATAGCTGCGGGCTTACTCACCGTGGTGGTCGTTAGCCACACAGCTCCACCAGTTTCCAGCTCCACTACGAACTCTTCCTCGCCGCGCAGGACGTGCCCGGGCAGCGTCCCATACGTGATCCCCGCACGCAGTGGCTCCTCGAAAACGGTGATTACTCGACAGGGGTTGAGTAGAGCCAGCGGGCCCCACGCCAGATAGCTGATGAACGTTGAACTGGCGTCTAACGCGCCCTGATCGGGGTATAGGCCCAGCCCTGATCCCCGATGCATGTGTCCAGTAGATAGCGCTGCCCATGCCTGCCGAAGGTTGAGCTCGCCGTTGCCCAGCCGTTCGCGGCGCAGCGTTCGGTGGTAACCGCGCGGCACATCGTTGCGTCCCGTCATGCCGGGCTCGGCATAGTTGAACTGCTCGGAGACTAGTCGTGCGTGGTAGCCGCGCAGTCGGTCACACCAACGCTGCTGCCGCGCAGAATTATGCGAAAACCCTCGCCACCCCAACATGAGCGTTACTCTATCCAGCTGCGGGGTAAGGGTCCCGAGGTAGCAACTAGTTACTTCAGCGCTGCTGATGGGGCTATGCCCAACGATGCCCAACGATGCCCAACGATGCCCAACGATGCCCAACGATGCCCCACGCTGCCCCACGCTAAGATTTCGGCATGGCTGAGGATGACTGCTTGTTTTGTCGTATTGTTTCCGGCCAGATCCCGGCGACAGTGGTGCATGAGACTGAGCGCACGCTGGCCTTTCGCGACATTGCCCCCAAGGCGCCGGTGCACGTGCTGGTCATACCTAAGCGACATGAGCCCACGCTGGCCGCACTCGCTAGCGTCGATCCAGCCCTGGTGGGCGAGTTGGCGAGCACCGCCGCGGCCGTCGCTGCGGCTGAAGGTGTGGATACCGCCGGGTATCGCGTGCTATTTAATACCGGCCCAGATGCTGGTCCGCATGTCTTTCACGTTCACGCGCACGTGCTGGGCGGTAGGCCGTTGGGGCCCATGCTGTCAGCGTTTACCGGGTAGGATGGCGCTGGGATTAATCTAGCGTCCGTCCACAGCACGTCATACTACGAGTTGAGAGCAGCGTGAGCGGCCTTCTAACGGCCAACTTTATGTCAAAACCGTCCCTTCCACCCCGTGAGTCACCGCCCGTAGCGCCCGCCTTCGGCAGCCCGTCCGCTGTTGCTGCGGATGTTCCCACCCCTACGGTCCAGGCCCGAATCGTGATAAGCCCACCCGACATGTTGAGCCTGTTGGGTTCTAGCGATGAGATCTTGAAAGTTGTCGAAGAGGCGGTCTCAGCTGACGTTTTGGTACGTGGCAACGAAATCACGCTGACTGGAACTCCGGCCGAGAACGCTGTGGCCGAGCAGATCTTCACCGAGCTACTCGCACTCGTGCAACGTCAACAGCCGCTGACCGCCGACGCGGTGCGACGCACGATTGAAATGCTGGCTGCTCCAAACCCCGATGCGCAACGCCCCGCTGATGTGCTCACGCTAGATGTGCTGTCGCGGCGTGGTCGCACGATCCGACCCAAGACACTGAATCAAAAGCGCTACGTCGATGCAATTGATGCCTACACCGTTGTCTTCGGTATTGGACCAGCTGGTACGGGAAAGACGTATCTGGCCATGGCGAAAGCGGTGCAAGCACTGCAAGCTAAGACAGTCAACCGAATCATCCTCACCCGCCCTGCGGTGGAGGCGGGTGAGCGGCTGGGCTACTTACCAGGCACGTTGCACGAGAAGATTGATCCGTACCTCCGGCCGTTGTATGACGCGCTGCATGACATGCTCGACGAAGAGTCGATCCCGCGGCTGATGCAGGCCGGAACCATTGAGGTTGCACCGCTGGCATATATGCGTGGCCGCACCCTCAACGACGCGTTCATCATTCTCGACGAAGCTCAAAACACCACACCTGAGCAGATGAAAATGTTTCTCACTCGGCTGGGGTTTGGCTCTAAGATCGTTGTGACCGGCGATGTCACACAGGTGGATCTTCCTGGTAGCACGCGCAGCGGGCTGAAGGTGGTCCGCGAGGTTCTGCGCGACATCGACGACGTGCACTTTGCCATGCTGTCCAGTGACGATGTGGTACGGCATCGGTTGGTTGGTGAGATCGTCGACGCCTACGCTGTGTGGGACGAGCGCTTGGCTGAGGTCGATGGAACGAGCTCGCGAGCTAAGGGGCCGCGTCGGCTTACTGGTGGCTCCGCTCGTGCCGCATCCAGTCGGAAAGGTTAACCGGCGATGTCGATTGAGATCTCGAATGAATCAGGCGTCGCCGTTGACGAGTCAGCGCTGATCGCGGTAGCCCAGCATGCGCTAGACGAGCTGGGGGTAAATCCCATGGCCGAGCTCTCGATGCTACTGATCGATGTTGAGCATATGACTGAGTTGAACAAACGTTGGATGGACGTTTCCGGTCCCACAGACGTGCTGGCGTTTCCGATGGATGAGCTAGATCCCGAGCGGGGTCCGGGCCACGTTCCAGGGGAGACTCCGGCGCTACTCGGTGATGTGGTGCTCTGTCCGGCTGTGGCGCAGCAGCAGGCTGTTCAAGCTGGTCATGACATGGCCGACGAGCTGCACCTACTCACCGTGCATGGCGTGCTGCATCTGCTTGGATACGACCATGCTGACCCTGAAGAGGAACGTGAGATGTTCGCGTTGCAGAGCCGGCTGCTGCGTACCTGGCGCTCACTGGCAGGTGAGCACGGTGGATCGGCGTGAGTAGCCCTACTTTTTTGGCCGGCGCTGGAGTCTTAGTAGTGATGGCTGGTGCTTGCGCCATGGCCGACGCCGCCCTTGCTCGAATCGCGCCGACTCGGGTCGTCGAGCTCGTTCGTGACCGCATACGTGGTGCCCGGGCGCTATCCGTGGTGATTCGGTCCCTGGCTCCGCACATAAGCCTGTTGATCTTGCTGCGCTTGGCGTGCGAGCTCACCGCGACCGTACTGGTGGCCTGGGTAGCGATACACGCTTGGGGGCTAGGTGCGGCCGCGCTTGCCACCACGGCCACGGCCATGACATTAGTGAGTTTCGTGCTCGTCGGTGTGGGGCCGCGCACACTCGGGCGGCAGCATCCGTATGCAGTGGCGCTGGCCCTTGCCGGCATCATCTGGCGACTTGGTTACGTGCTCGGACCATTGGCGCGCCTACTCATCGCTGTGGGTAACGCCGTGACTCCCGGAAAGGGGTACCGGGAGGGTCCATTTGCCACCGAAGTGGAGTTGCGCGAGCTACTCGACCTTGCTGAGCAGCGTGGCGATGTGGAGCACGACGAGCGTGACATGATCCACTCGGTGTTCGAACTTGGCGACACTATGGTGCGCGAGGTGATGGTTCCCCGTACCGATGTGGTCTGGATTGAGTCGAGTAAAACTGTGGATCAAGCGCTGGCTCTCGCGCTGCGAAGCGGCTTTTCGCGCATCCCGGTAGTGGGAGCCGACGTCGACGACATCGTCGGCGTGGTGTATCTCAAGGACGTTGCGCTCGCCCTACATGATCAGTCATCGGCGCAAGGCGCGCAGCGAAGAGGCTCCGCCAAAAAGGCATCTGCCAAGGCCGCAGGAGCCGCCGCCTACGAAGGTAGGCAAGGCGACGAGAACACCGGCAGGGACTTTTGGGCGGAGCCTCTGAGTACAGTGATGCGGCCGGCGGAGTTTATCCCTGAGTTCAAACCGATCGACGATCTGCTGCGCGAAATGCAGGCGCGCCGGATCCATATCGCCATCGTGGTAGACGAATACGGTGGTACAGCAGGTTTGGTCACTATTGAAGATATTGTGGAAGAGATCGTCGGGGAGATTGCCGACGAGTATGACAACGAGCGCCCCGCTATTGAGCAGATCGACTCTGAGACCGTGCGCGTGACCGCACGTCTTTCGGTGGCGGACCTGGCTGATGAGCTGAGAGTGCGACTGCCCAACGGTGACGCAGAGACTGTCGGTGGCCTGTTAGCTCATGCTTTAGGGAAGGTTCCGATTCCTGGCGCAACAGCGCTCATCGCAGGTCTGAAGCTGACTGCCGAGTCAGCGGGAGGCCGACGCAATCGGGTCGACACCGTACTGGTGGAACGACAGCCGGTAGAGGGACAGGCCAACATGTCGAGCGCGTTCCGGGCCGCCGAGTCAGCCCGATGAGCAGACAGCTCGGTGGCGAGCCCGACTCCGCGGATCATGGTGCTGCCGGATACCTCCCGGATCACAGCCCCGTCGAATATCCACCGGATCATCGGGCTGGCTTTGCCTGCTTCGTGGGGCGACCCAACGTCGGTAAATCCACGCTGGCCAACGCACTGGTGGGCAGCAAAATCGCGATCACCAGTAACCGGCCCCAGACCACCCGGCACGCGGTTCGAGGTATTGTGCACCGCCAAGATGCCCAGCTGGTGCTGGTGGACACTCCTGGCCTGCATCGGCCTCGTACGCTGCTGGGCCAGCGCCTCAATGACGTCGTGCGGGCCACGTGGTCAGAGGTGGACGTGGTGGGTTTCTGTGTCCCGGCGGATCAGCCGGTGGGCCCTGGCGACCGCTATATTGCCGCGGAGCTAGCTCGGCTAAACCAGAAAAGCGCGGGGGCCAGCACCTTCGCGATCGTGACCAAGACCGACCTGGTGGATCGAGATCAGCTGGCCAATCAGCTCATCGCGGTCTCCCAGCTGGGGGAATTTCGTGAAATCATTCCCGTGTCCGCTGCCGCGGGCGATCAAGTAGAGCTACTGGCCGATTTGTTGGTGGCAGCTTTACCTATTTCACCTCCGCTGTATCCGGCAGGTGAGCTCACCGATGAGCCTGAGCAGGTTATGGTCGCGGAGCTGATTCGGGAGGCCGCGCTAGAAGGCGTTCGTGATGAACTGCCGCATTCGGTGGCGGTGATCGTGGAAGAGATGGGTCCGCGTGAGGGGCGCAAGGACTTACTCGACATTTACGCCAATGTATACGTGGAGCGCCAAAGCCAGAAGGCGATCATCCTGGGTGCGCGTGGCGCGCGGATGAAACAGATTGGAACCAGCTCCCGTGCGCATATTGAAGCACTGCTGGGAATGAAGGTGTACTTGGATCTGCACGTGAAAATTGCCAAAGACTGGCAGCGCGATCCGCGTCAGCTGCGCCGTCTGGGTTTCTAGCGGCTGCATTAGAGTCCTTAACTATCCCGGCTAGACACTGTTATGGCCCTGAGCTGTCTTACCGTGTCGGTCGTTGGGCTATAAGTCTTGGCATCTGGCTGTTGGCTGAGACGTAGGCGCGAAGGTCGGGCGAGATCAACCCGGTCAGGGTGAGCAGATCATCGTAGCGACTGATTAGGTCTTGCCTTAGCAGCGGTTCGTGGTGTGCTACACGATTGCGTAGCTTGTGTAACCGTCCGATCGGGCGGTTGACTGTCTGTCGGCTTGTTCCAGGCGTGAATGCCTTGTGTAGGTACGGAATCCACAGTGGGTGGTGGTGAGCGGCGATGGAAAGGTAGCGCCAAAATCCAAACGATAGTTCCGCGATAATCTTGCCAGGTGGGGCGCCAGGCCCGGCTTCGGTGACTGCGTGATAAATCTGATCTCGGGGTGCCCGGTTGCTGTCGATGCGTGTTCCGTTTTGGGCAGTTCGCCAGGTAATTGGGAACAGTCGGTGCGCGGCCAGAGTCCAATGCTTCGCCCCAGCCTTTGTGTTCGCGACGATCGCGGTGTCGTAGGCGTTCCGCAGCGCAACCTCAAGGTGGGCTAGGTCGTGTTGGAATGCCGCAGTGATAGTGGCATTCCACTCACACAGGTTAAGGGCCAGTGAGCGATCGGCGCCTGCCGTTGCCAGGTACACGCCGAATCTGGGTGCGGAGAGCCATGCTTCGACCCAACGTCCCGGTTGGTTCGCTGTCACTGGTAACACCTTAGCGCCGGCTGTAGTAGAGTGGTTCTTGGATTGCCCCGGATGACCCCTGACCTTGCGGTTATGTCACCGGGGCTCTGAACTTTTAGGGCTATTGCGAAGTATCTGTTGGGTGGCCTTGAAGCGTCGGGTCGCCGTGCCAATAAAACCTGGTCCTAGCGTAAGCCACTTTCCCTGAAAACGCTGAAGGGGCGCCCACCACGATCGGTGGGCGCCCCTTCACGTTGAGGTTCCTTCAGGGCTTAGTTTTTGGAAGCTGAGCTCGCGGAAGCCTCGCCGGCTGTTACCTTCGTTGAAGGGTCGAGCACGGTGTCAATGATGTACACAGTTGCGTTCTCGGTCTGCACATTTCCACAGAGAACATGGGCCGTGCCGTTCACTGTGAAGTTCTCTCCGCTACCAGTAACAGTGAGCGACTCCCCGGTAAGGGTTTTGTGAGTGCCGGCCAACTGCTCAGGAGAGAGCCTGCCGGGAACCACATGGTACTGCAGTACCTTGGTCAACTTGGCCTTGTCAGCAAGTAGCGCCTTCAAGCTATCTGCTGGAATCTTTGCGAATGCGGGATCGGCTGGCGCGAACACCGTAATGTTTTGAGTGGTGTTCAACGTGTCACCAAGACCAGCCACACCAACAGCCTTGACCAAGGTGGTCAGAAGTGGGTTGGTGCTGGCTGCGGTAGCAACCGGTTGGCTAGACATGCTGGAAAAGCTGCCCTTTGCGTCACCTTTGGGCACACCGGCACAGCCGGCCCCAAAGGGCATGGCGCTAGTGGCCGTTGCCGAAGTTCCCGACTTGTTGTTGTCGTTCTTCTTGCTGTCTTTGGAGTTGCTACCACACGCTGCGAGCGTGACGGTGAGTGCTCCGATCGCCAGGATGGCGGCGACCTTACGCTTCAACATTAAGGACTCTCTTTCTGCACATAGCATTGGACTAGTCGTGCTGTGCGCTTGCAATGTATGTCACTGGAATCGCTTAACCTTCGGCGCGGCTACCGAATGGGATGGCTCCGTTACTCAATCGTTACAACGATGTTGTGCCACCCGCTGGAACCGTTTGGGAACGGCTTCGCGCGATCCGCGGTTTGCAGCTGGCCGTTGCCGTCTGTGGCGCGGGCGGTGATCCGATGGAACCCTGGCGTGGCGTCCCAGCGGTACACCCACTGCCGCCAGACGTCCTTCGACATCGCCGTGCCAAGTTCAGCTTGTTGCCAGGGGCCCTCGTCGATCTTTACCTCTACCTTGGAGATGCCATGGTGTTGAGCCCACGCCACGCCACCCACATTGATCCGCCCCGGGCCTTGGCTTGACAGTGGCTGCGGTGTTTCGATTCGCGCAGACGTCTTGATCGGCGCGACTTTCGCCCAGTCTCGCTGTACCCAGTAGGCGTCATAAGCGTTGAACGTGGTGGCCTCCATATCCACCACCCACTTACACGCCGAGCAGTAGCCGTACAGCCCCGGTACAACCACCCGGGCCGGAAAGCCGTGGTTGAACGGCAGCGGTTCACCGTTCATGCCGACCGCTAGTAAGGCGTCGCGTCCATCCATGATTGCCGCCAGCGGCGCCCCAATCGTCATCCCGTCAACCGAGCGGCACACCAACTGGTCGGCCTTTCTCGAGATGCCTCGCTGCTTGAGTAGCGGTCCCAATGCCACACCGAGCCACGTGGCGTTTCCCACCAACCGGTCTCCGACTTCATTAGAGACGCAGGTCATGGTGATCATGCGCTCGATCATTGGGAGTTTGAGCAGCTCGTCAAAGCTGAACGTGATCGGTTCGTTTACCATGCCATGGATGCGGAGCTGCCAGTCTTGCGTGCGGACCTGCGGCACCACCAGAGTGGTGTCTACCTTGTAGAACGTGGAGTTAGGAGTGACATAACTCGTAACTCCGGACAGTTTGAGGTCTGCCCCGGCGGGGATCGGCGGCGCCGGGTCAACCGGCACGGGCAGCTTCACGGCCTCGCGCGAGGCACGTGCGTTGTAGAGCACGCCCTGCAGCCACCGACCCACGGATTCGGTAGCGATCGCGGCGCCGGCGAACACCGAACCGGCGATGAGCAGTGAGCGGCGCGAAGGGCTCGATCGGAGCTCCCTATGTTCGGACTGTTCTGACTCCGGCTGGGGCTGCTTACTGGCCTTGGCAACGTTATCGCTGGAGGCGGTGCCAAATTCAGTATCACCGGCTAGAGTTGCCGTCTTAGATACCAAATCGGCCCTATGTAGTGCTCGTACTAGCACCACGAGCGCTATCGCGCCCGCGGCGGGCGCCGCGATAGCTGGCAGCACGTCGAGCAGCTGAGCGACCGGCCGAGATGCCGCCGCCGCGATGCCAACCACGCCGAAGATCGCTACGCCGATCACGCCAAAAAGCAGCCGTCGGACTGCGATCACCCCGACTATCGCGGCGAAGACGGCAAGTATCACCAAGATTCCGCTCTGCAGCACGAGTTTGTCGTTAAAGCCAAAGTGGGCAATCGCCCATTCTTTTACCGGCGTGGGCGTAGCGTCGATCACCGACTGGCCTACCGTAATTACTGGTGAGGCCTGTGGCCTGATCAGGGCCGCTACCAGCTCAGCTACCCCGAGCGCAAACGCGGTGGCGATGATTCCGCATAGTGCACCAGTAATACCGCGCACCGGGATGCCAATCCTTGGTAGACGAATCTTTGGCACGTGGCGTCTCCTTTAGTGCTTGCGGCGTCGATGGTGTGGTCAGAGGGCGTCTGGGGACCTCCTCTAGCTAAAGTATTCGCAGCAGAGCCCGTGTTTGGTTGCATTTGCGCGGCCAGTCGGTGGCCAATGTGGGGCTAGACGTCATACTGTGACCACTGCACGTACACAGACGATCAGCGATCGACGCCCGCTAGGTGACATTGAGCGTGGCAGCGATGGGTTGACCGCAGTGCTAGTACCTTTCATGAGCAAGTCGATCGTTAGCAGGATGGAGCTCACCGGTGACCGGCTATTACACCGACCAACTCACCCCAGCCGAGGTATCGACGTTTGGCAACGTATTCGGCCGTGTCGCCATGAACGTAGAAGCGGTGCTGTTGGGTAAGGCAGATGTGGTGCGCTTTGCGCTGACCGCGATGTTCGCCGAAGGTCACTTACTCATTGAGGATGTGCCCGGCGTGGGTAAGACGACGATTGCGAGAGCCATCGCCGCCAGCGTGCAGGGCCAGTGGCGCCGTATTCAGTTCACGCCTGACCTGCTGCCCTCAGACGTCACCGGCGTCACGATCTTCAACCAAGGAACCCGAACGTTTGAGTTTCATCCGGGTCCGGTCTTCGCCAACGTGGTGATTGCCGACGAAATCAATCGGGCCTCGCCCAAGACTCAATCCGCTCTACTGGAGGTCATGGAGGAGTCTTACGTCACTATCGACGGGGTTCGTCATGCTGTGCCGCGACCGTTCCTGGTGGTAGCCACACAGAACCCCATCGAGATGGACGGCACTTACCGGTTACCGGAGGCCCAGCTTGACCGCTTCCTTATGCGGATATCGGTGGGTTACCCCAGTGAGGCGGTAGAAGTCGATGTGGTTCGCGGCGCCGTAGGGGGGCGCTCGGTCGAGGCATTGCGCCCGGTCACCGACACCGAGACCATTTCTCGGATGATCATGCTGGCGCAGCGGGTCTACATCGCTCCGCCGTTGTACTCCTACATGGTGAGTTTGGCCGCGGCGACCCGCGAAGTTCCCGACGTGCGCGTGGGAGTGAGCCCGCGAGGCGCCATAGCGCTCACCCGTGCCGCTCAAGTGCTGGCGTTATCGTACGGTCGCGGCTACGTGGTGCCCGAAGACATTAAAGCTTTGGTAGAGCCGGTATACGCGCACCGCTTGGTGATGTCGCCAGACGCCGCTCTGCGTGGCCGCAGCTCTGTGGCGGCGCTGCGCGATGTAGTTGAGGCGGTTTCGATCCCGCGTCCAGGCGCGCCGAACGAGACGGCGCCTGCCGCCCTACCGGTGCACTCAGGTCCGCCAGCGCCGCAGTATGGGTACCCGCAAGGCGTTCAGGGTCAACCGCAACACGGCCAACCACAGGGTGCGAGCCAGCGCTAACGTCAACAGAGTGGTTTGCTTTCCGGCGGCTCCTGCGGTCAGGATGTGCGAAAGGAGGTCCGAATGAGGGTAACCCGTCGCGGCGTCGGGCTGCTATTAGCCGGCATTGCTCTGATCATCAGCGGCCTCCTGTTTGGCTATGACGAGCTCACCCTTGTGGGCGTGGCCGCTTTGCTCGCATTCTGCGGCGCGTGTGCCTTCACGCTACAACGGTGGACGCTCGACGTGCACCGCGATGTGGAGCCGGAGCGACTTGTAAGAGGGGAAGAATGCCTGGGTTTGGTCAGCGTCCGTAATCATGCTCGGTGGCGGGGTGTTGACCTGATTGCCTTTGATCGCTGTGGGGCAGCGATCGTAACAGTGCCAGTGCTGCGATTGGGCCCGGCAAAGGTCACCGCGGTGCAGTATCCGCTCCCGACCCTTCGGCGAGGAGTAGTCACCGTCGGGCCGCTGCGTATCGAACGGCGCGACCCGCTGGATCTCATTCGCAGCAGCCGTGAATATGGAGGGACTCGGCAAGTCTGGGTACATCCTGCCCCGCTGCCACTGCACACCGTTCCGGTAGGCCGAGCGCGTAGCTTGGATGGCGCTGTCGACCAAGTTGAGCATGGGAGCATCACGTTCCACGCGCTGCGCGAGTATGTGCCCGGTGATGATTTGCGGCACGTGCACTGGCGTACCGCTGCTCGAGTTGGGGAGCTCATGGTGCGCGAGCATGTGGATACTTCCCTGCCGCGGATTGTGGTGCTGCTAGACAATCGCCAGAGCTCCTATCCCGATCCTGAAGCATTTGAAGCGGCAGCCGATTGTGCGGCATCGGTAGTGGTGGCCGCGCTCCGAGCTGGCCTGCATGTGAGTCTGCAAGCATGCGAGGGAGCCGCGATTGGTGGCAGCGAAGCCAGCCTGGGAACGCAAGCGTTCCTGGATCGTTTGGCCGAAACGCAGCTCACAGACTCCCCGTCGCTAGGGTTTGCGATTGACCGACTCCGAGTTCGCCGACTTGGTGACACCTTGGTGGTATTCACTGGCGATGATGGAGATGCCGACGTCGCCAGCGTCGCGTCCCTGCGCGGGATGTACCCGTCGATTCTGGTAGGCCTGTTGGGTCAGCGGGCTACACACACCAGCAGTGACGCCGGGATGTTGGTCATTAGTGCGACATCGGCAGAAAACTTTGCCGCAGCATGGGATGGGGTGCGCTCGTGGTGACTCAACCGACTCAAGCACCCGAAATTGCGACACCAGTTTGGCCCGAGCAGGCTGATGCTGGGGCGCCACAACCAGCCCTGGTAACACCAGATGTGCTCGCCGGGTTAACGCTCATTGGACTGTTGGTGATCGCCGGCTCGACGTTTAATCGGATGTACTCTGGCATGTTGGTGTTGTGGCTGCTTGTGGGCGCAGCTGTGGCATCAATAGCGGTGAGCCTGGCATTTCGGAGGGCCCGAGCTTCACTATCTGGCGTAATGGCCGTTTCAGTGACGGCGATGATCGGCTACTTGTTCTTGGCGGTGGTCCTCACCCGGGAGCCTGGCACTGGCGGCGTTGGCGCATTGTTTGCCGACGCCATCCGTAACTCTGGGGCGCAGATCTTGACCAGCACTATTCCAGTGTTACCTACTCCGCAGACAGTCGCGCTACCGATTGTAGTGGTCTGGGTCGCTGGGCTGATCGGAATCGAGCTGACGCTGCGCTCTCGCACGGTACTGGCTGGTTTCGCTGCCCCGGTGATGGTGTATGTGATTGGCCTGGTGCTAGTGGGGCCCAACGCGTCGCCTTCCTTGCCTTTAGCGGCGGCGTTTGCCGCGGTTGCCGCGCTCGGTTTGGCCTTAAGCCGTGACTTCACTATCAGTCAGGTGCTCTCCCAGCTTTCAGAGCGGTCTCGTAGAGCATTTCGTATTCGACGGGCTGCTGTTGGTGGGTTTGCTCTCATCGTGCTATTGGTGACCACCATGCTGGTCGGGCCAGTGGTAGTTGGCTTGTCTGATGCCAAACCTGCCGAGCCGCGTACCCGGATTCCACCACCGGAGCAGCAGTTGCCGGAGTCCAATCCTCTTGGGCGCCTGTCTGGCTGGGCTCGTAACCCTTCCCAGCAGTTATTTACCGTTCGGACAAACCAGCCAAGCCGGATCCGCTGGGTGACACTTACCGAATACAACGGTCTAACGTGGCTACCGGGTAGCGAATACCGCTCCGCAGGCTCGGTGTTGCCGGCGCATGAAGATTTGTCGCCAACTACCTCAGTTGAGCAGCGCTACACAATGCTGGGTCTTGACGGCCTATGGCTGCCCGCGGTGGAACAGCCGCGAGAGGTCAACGATGTGCGCGTCTCCTATGACCCCACCACCGGCTCGTTGGTCCACGCTCAAGGGCTGCGTACCGGTTTGCAGTACTCCGTAGCCTCCCAGCGTTCTGACCCCAATGTCAGCAAGCTGTCTAGCGTGGCGCTATCGGATGATCCAGCGATCCGGCGCTATGCCAATGTGCCGCCCAACCTCCCGGACGGCATCGTGACGTTGGCCAGCAATATCGTTGCGCCCGCGGTAACGCCGTACAACCGCGCGCTGCTCATCGAGCAGTTCTTGCTTCGGAACTTCATCTTCACTCCAGAAGGTACATCAGGCCATGGGTTGGCTAACCTGAACTTTTTCCTCACCGTTGCGCAGGCACAAGGTGGTCAGCGCGGCACCTCGGAGCAGTTTGCTACAGCTTTTGCGCTGCTAGCGCGGGTTGCGGGGCTGCCTACGAGAGTTTCCGTTGGATTCCACGCTGGCACGCCACAGGGCAATGGGCGATTCATGGTCACCTCCGGTGACGCCTTTGCCTGGCCTGAGGTGTATTTCGCTGGGTACGGTTGGCAGCCGTTTGATCCTTCCCCCAAACCGGACAACAACACCTCAATTCCGCCCGATCAGGCAACACTACAAGCCCAGCAGCAGAATCGGGCTAAGCAAAGCCAGCTTCATGAGCTGGAAAATCCCGACCCAACGCATCCGGCTAAGGGCTCAAAGAGCGGCACCAAAGGGCCAGCCCCAGCCGAACGTGTTCGGGAGGTCGGCGTATTTGTGCTGGCTGGTTTAGCGGCGTTGCTGTTGTTAGCGATGCTGGGAGTGGTACTTGGGCGAAGGTCGCTGAGCCGGAGACGGTTGAGTGCGGTGCAGCCACCGGATCGGGTTGTTGGAGCTTGGGCGCAGGTATGTGACGCACTGCGCTTAGCTCACCGAAAACCGCCTGCTCATTTCACCGTGCACGAGGTAGCTATGCTGGCGAGCACGGCTACACCGCGGCATCCAGAGCCGCTTCCACAGCTGGACGAGCTGGCAACCGTGGTGAACGCAGTATCGTTTGCTCCGGGCGCCATCTCGGGCTCTTACGCAGACCTCGCTGTGGCCGTGGCGAGAGAATACGTTGAAACACTGCGGCGCCGACAGGCGTGGTGGCGGCGGGTGCTGTGGCCGCTACGGCCTGGGCCGTTGTTGTGGGCGAGAACCCGTACTCCGGGAGTAGGTCCAGCAGTCAACGCTCCGGCCGTAGATGCTGAGCTATCTACGCTGACAGCGACCGGCGGTGCACAGTTGATTTGGGCTCCGCCTCGTCGTTCAGAGGCCGCGCGGGTAGATCGTTCGTAGCGAGGTGGCGAAGTTAGCAAGCAGTTAGCTAACGCAGCCAAACAGCACCTATCCGGCCGCCCTCTTAGTACAGATTGGGTCCGACAGGGCTAAGGTTTCGTTGGACGGTACCGCCGTAACCCGGAAGCAGTAGTTACGATTCGTGTCCAGTGGAGTGCCGTTTATATCCGCGACTGTGTAGCTGGTCCCGCCTTTGGGGGGTGAGCCCACGGCTCGGCCGCTGCCTGGCGCGGGGGCTTCCTTGGCGAGGACAATGAGTCCGGCCGTGCCCCCGGTGTTTTCTTTCCATTGCAGCGTCACCGAGGTTCCACTGTCGGTCAACCGTAGCTCCGTTGGTTTGCCTTGGTCAACAATGGATGGTGACGCAGTGGGCTTTGCCTCGGGGGTCTTGCCCGAACCCCCGCCAGCAAGAATGATTCCGATGGTGGTGACCAAGCCTAGAATCACGCCGATGGCACCCGCGACGAGCAGGGGACGCCGCCAGGAGAACTGTTCCTCCTCATCGTCTAGTTCCGATGGCCTGGGCTGGCTATTCATGAGCTCATGTGTGGCCGCCGGGTACGGCATCAGCTGGCCGGGGCTCGCTTGCGTGGAGCTAAACTCCGGCCGCTGCATGGTGTTCGTAGCACCGCCGGCACCGACATTGTCTGCGGCTGGTGGCATGTAATCACGCTGGTATGGCGAGGGTGGTCCGCTGTAGTTCAGCGGACCACTTGCCGGTTCAAACCAGGTGCCTACGCCGCCGGCTCCCGGGTCCAGGCCGGTTTTCGCGATGGCCTCGGCTGGCTGTCCGGTCAATACCCCGTTCTCGGATTCTGAGCTGCTCAGAGCTAGCGGTACATGAGATGGGCGAGACTTGTACGTCTGGGACGCCGAGGCAGACTTGGGTGGCGGCGCCGACAGCGGGGTCTCAGCGGATGGCTGAGCTGAGCCGGGTTGAGTCTGTTCGGCATCCTTCCCGGTAGGAGCTGCCGCTGGCGCTACGGAAGGGGGTGGTAGCACCGGTAACGAGCCATGGCCCAAACCGTTTGGTAGCACGACCGGCGGCGGAAAAGGACTGGCAGGGTGGCTGCTACGACTTACCGTGATTGCGCTGCCGCTGACCGGAGCGCAGGATGGGATGATGACGGGAGGCGTCCGCATGGTAGGGCCGCTGGGGGGGGCGGAAGCTGGCTGGGCTGACCCTTCGGTATTGGGTAGCATAGCCGTATTGGGCAGAACGACCGGCGGCGAAGCGCCTGGCGAGATGGGTGGCACACTCAGGCTGCCACGTTGGGTTTGCGCGCCTTGTGTGGTTGGCGTTTCCGTTGAAACGCTGACGTCGCCCGGGGGGACGCTTCGGGGCTGCCAAGGCGTGGACATGGAAGTGCGCGCCATATTGAGCCGCAGGGTCTCGGCGAATGCCAGGGCAGTGGGATGGCGTTGCGTGGCACGTTTGGCCATGGCGCGTTGTAGTTCGGTTTGCACCCACTCCGGAACGTCGTCACGTGGTACTCGCGGTGCCGGCTGGCTGAGCACCCGCTGCCGGAAGGCTTCCGGGTCCTGACCTGGATTGGCAAAGGGGGGTCGCCCCGTGAGCAGGTTCCACATAGTGGAGGCGAGACTGTACAAGTCGGACTGGCCGGTTTGGTGTTGTTGCTGCAGCGTCTCGGGTGAGGCGTGATGCGGTGTGAGTTTATAGAACGTATCGGTGCTGGCTAGCTCGTCGGCCGCATAGGCGATACCGAAGTCAGTGAGAGCGGGCCCGAAGCGGGAGCGAAGAATATTCGGCGGTTTGACGTCACGGTGAATGATGCCCGCTTCGTGGGCCGCATGCAATGCTTCGCCGATCTTGATGCCAACCTCGAGTACTTCCTCGGTAGGCAGTGGTCCGCGTTCTTTCAAGATCTGTGCGTAAGAACCGCCTTCGCAGTATTCCATCACGATGTAGGGCTGCCCAGCATCGGTAACACCGGTGTCGATGATGCTGACGATGTGCGGCGAACTCGACAGCTGTACCAGCGTTTCTAGTTCACGCCGTACGGTCGCGTCCGTGGTCATCACGTCATCGACTAGTAAAACCTTGATCGCTACCTTGCGGTTGAGTCGGTTTTGGGTTGCTCGAAACACGATCGCGCTACTACCGTGTGCGATCAATTCGAGGCCGCTGTATCCCATCAGCCCGGGAATTATGGAGCCGGCCGACAACGGCACCACCGCGTTAGGGATTCCGGAGGTCACCGGACGTGGTGTTGCCGGTGGTTCCTCGCGTCGGAGGTAGGTCGTGGTGTCAGCTTCCGCACTCATCGCCATGCCCTCCCCGCCTAGCCGGTGATTCTATTGTGCCCCTAAGGGCAGTACTTTGTCGCTGTATGTCGCTGGATCCCGCTATATTGTCGCCGTATGCTGCTATATAGCACGACCTGCTCGGTGTTGCCGGGTCACGGCGGCTGTGCCGGCCGCACTCGCTGAACCGCTAAACCATCGAGACTGTTTGGCTGATACCACAAGGCTTGAAACGAAACTAGCCTATAAAGCGATAGGTCAGTGTGCCGACATCTGTCCGTAACCCGTTCTATACTTAAAGTAATTACATGTGGCGCCGGGAGAATCGAATGGCAACCTCCGTGGTCAATGCCTACGACCGTGCCGTTGGGCAGCCCGGCCACCAGTCTAACGCGCGTTCACTTGGGCGGAGTGCGCGCGCGGCCAGTCGGCGTAATGCTGGGGGATTTGTCTCGGTTGGCGTGGTTGTGACCACTGTAGTGGCGATGATCGTTACTCTTTTTGGCGCTGGTGCCATCAGTCACGCGCTGTCGGTGCAGGATGGCGCTATTTGGTTTTGGGACACCCAGCGTGGTGAGACCGCTCGAGTGAATGCGGCCGCGGACCGGATTGATATGCGTAAGTCGTTGTCCGATAAACGAGGGCATCAGGTGAACGTCACACAAACTGACGAGCATTTGCTGCTGCACGACATGACCAGCGGGACTGTCACGTCACTGAATCTGGCCACGCTGGGTGTCTCAGGTGTTGTTTCGACGCCGCATCCCGCCGATATGCGAGTGGCGCTGTCTGGCTCTAGTGTGATGCTCGTAGATGCCGCTAACCGAACGTTGCGTCAGCTAAACGCTGACACATTGGAGCCCATGGGGGCTCTGTTACCGATTCACCCGGAGCTCGGCGCCGATCAGAAGCTCGTTGGTGGCGAATTTGACGATGACGACCGGCTGTGGGTCGGGGTGCCAGGAGCTGGGAAAGCCATAGCGTTCAAACCCGGGAGTGCCGGCAAAGGGCCATCCATTGAGCAAGAGGTCGAGGTCGGCCACAAGAACCACGAATGGTCAATGTCCGTGCTGGACCACGGCGCGGTGGTGGTGGACCGAAGAAATAGCGAGCTAACCAAGGCCAGCGCAAGTGGAAAGACCTCCACGATGCAGCTGTCCACTGTGGGTGCGGCAACCATGCCACCTCGGCTGCGTGGTGACACCGTGGCAATCACCAACACAGCTGATCGCAAGGTTGTTCTGGTAAAAGACGAAAAGACATGGACAGTGCCGGTCCCTGGTACCGGGGATAAAATCGGGCCAGCAATTGCCTTTTCTTCTCGGCTCTACGTCCCCGATGAGCAAGCCAACCGAATCCGCATCTTCGATCTACGCGGCAACAGCCTGGATGACATAAAAGACCTCGGCGGCAAGGTCGATGTTGTGCAGCGCGAGGGACATCTGATGGTCAACTCGACCGGCACCGACAAGGTGTGGATTTTCGACGAGAAAAACCATGTCACTGAGCTACAGAAAGCGCCAGACAAGGTTGTACAGGGCGATGGGCCGGACAAACGGACCGATCCACAAAGCGATAATAAGGACGTCACTAAGGGCAACAACGGTGACAACAAGGGTAACCCTCAGGGTGGTGGCAACCCCTCGGATCAGGCCGGTTCGCAGGCCGGCTCGCAAGGCGGGTCAGGGAATTCGCAAGGCGGACCGCAAATATCTAAACCCAAGGAGTCCGAGAAGCCGACCCCTGCACCTGACAAAAAGCCGGAGAAGAAAGCGACACCTGACGCCCCACATGCGGTTACAGCGCGCGCCGGCGATGCGTCGGCGATTCTCACCTGGACGTCAGCAGAACCCAGTAGCGATGTCACCAAATACGTGATCAAGGGCGGCCCCCGAGACGTGGAGGTTAAAGGGGACGAGGTTTCCAGCGGCGCACAGTTGGTGAAAGTGAAGGTGACAGGACTGCAAAACGGCACCAGCTATGAGTTCTCGGTGCAGGCTGAGAACTCCAAGGGCAAGCGGAGCGAACCTGCCAAGGCCCCGCCAGTGACCCCTACCGCCGTGGTGCCGGATGCGCCTACGTCTGTGCAAGCAGTGGCAAACCCCGATGGCAGCATCAGTGTGAGCTGGCAGGCACCTGACACCCACGGCGGAACGCTCAGCTCTTATCAGCTCTTAAGCCAGATGGTTCAACGTAGCGCCACTGACCCTACCGTGCGTCAACCGACGGTTGGTGGTATAGACGCCACTACCACGACCATCCAAATTCCAGCCGACTCGCTAACCATGGGGGCGTCATATGTCTTCAGAGTCGCCGCGACGCTGACTAGCGGTGTGTCTAGCCAGCCGTCAGAGCCTAGCAATCACGGCGTCGGAGTGACTGCGTTCAACCGGCAAACGCCACCACAGCCTGCCCCAACACCCGAGCCGCAACCGCAACCCCAACCGCAACCCCAACCGCAACCCCAACCGCAACCGCAACCGCAACCCCAACCGCAACCCCAACCGCAACCCCAACCGCAACCCCAACCCCAACCCCAACCCCAACCCCAACCGCAACCCCAACCGCAACCCCAACCGCAACCCCAACCCCAACCCCAACCCA
>JBBSOC010000033.1:0-21669 GCA_038260095.1 Mycobacteriales bacterium
AGGGTCGTGAGCGGCTGGCCGAGACTGAGGTAACCGAGCCCGACATCGACCAGCCGGTCGAGGATCTTGTGCGCGGCCGGGAGCTTGGCCGCTCCGCCACCACCGAAGAACTCCTCGGCCTCGTCCATCGACATCGCGAGCACCTCGGCGACATTCTTGCCTCCGAGGCGGTACTCGAGGACGGCCGCCTGAAAACGCCGGCCTTCACACTCCTCGCAGGGCGACTCCACGGTGGCCATCACGCCGAGCTCGGTGAAGATCACGCCCGCGCCGTTGCACGTCGGGCACGCTCCTTCGGAGTTGGAGCTAAAGAGCGCCGGCTTGACCCCGTTGGCCTTCGCGAACGCCTTCCGGATCGGCTCCAGCAGGCCGGTGTAGGTCGCCGGGTTACTGCGCCGAGATCCCTTAATCGCCCCCTGGTCGATGACGACCACGTCGTCGCGACCCGACACCGATCCACTACTGATCTTGCCCTTCGCTCCGCAAGCTTCGCGGCTGATCTTGCCCTTCGCTCCGCAAGCTTCGCGAACGAGCGAGCTCTTACCGGAGCCCGCCACCCCAGTGACCACACACAGCACGCCGAGCGGGATGTCGACGTCGACGCCTCGCAGATTGTGCGTCGAAGCACCTCGGACTTCGAGCGCACCGGACGGCGAGCGCACCGAGTCCTTCAGCGTCGCCCGGTCGTCCAGGTGCCGCCCGGTCAGGGTGCCGCTGGCCCGCAAACCCGCCAAGCTGCCCTCGAAACAGACGGTGCCTCCACCCGTGCCGGCGCCCGGACCGAGGTCGACAACATGGTCCGCGATCGCGATCGTCTCGGGCTTGTGCTCCACGACGAGCACGGTGTTGCCCTTGTCCCGCAGCTGCAGCAGCAGGGCGTTCATCCGCTCGATGTCATGGGGGTGCAGCCCAATTGTCGGTTCGTCGAAGACGTAGGTGACGTCGGTGAGCGAGGAGCCCAGGTGGCGGATCATCTTGGTGCGCTGTGCCTCTCCCCCGGACAGGGTGCCGGCGGGCCGGTCCAGGGAGAGGTAACCCAGACCAATCTCTGAGAACGAGTCGAGGAGGTGCTGGAGGCCGGCTAGCAGCGGCCCGACGGACGGTTCGTCCAGCTCGCGGATCCAGCCGGCCAGGTCGCTGATCTGCAGGGAGCACAGATCGGCGATGTTCTTGCCGCCGATCTTGGACGAGCGTGCCTCCGGTGTGAGTCGGGTGCCCTCGCACACGGGGCAGATCTGGAAGGTCACGGCCCGTTCGACGAAGCGACGGACGTGCGGCTGCATCGCCTCGGGGTCCTTGGACAGCATCGACTTCTGGATTTTCGGGATGATCCCCTCATAGGTCAGGTTGATGCCCTCGACCTTGATCTTGGTCGGCTCGGCGTAGAGCATCGTGTCGAGCTGCTTCTTGGTGAACGTCGCGATCGGCTTGTCCATCGGTAGGCCGACACCCTCGAACAGCCGGCCGTACCAACCGTCCATCGAGTAGCCGGGCACAGTCAGGGCGCCCTCGATGAGCGACGTGGAGTCGTCGTAGAGCGCGGTCAGGTCGATGTCGCTGACGTGGCCCATGCCCTCGCACCGCGGGCACATGCCGCCCAAGTAGACGGCCCCGCGCACGACGTCCTTCTCCACGCGACCGCCCTTGTCGGTGGACATCACCCCACTGGCCTTGCGGGTCGGCACGTTGAAGGAGTACGCCGTCGGCGGGCCGACGTGCGGGTCGCCGAGCCGGCTGAACAGGATGCGCAGCATCGCATTGGCATCGGTGGCCGTGCCGACGGTCGAGCGCGGGTTGGCGCCCATCCGCTCCTGGTCGACGATGATCGCGGTCGTCAGTCCCTCGAGGTGATCGACCTCCGGCCGCGCCAGTGTCGGCAGGAAGCCCTGCACGAAGGCGCTGTAGGTCTCGTTGATCATCCGCTGCGACTCCGCGGCGATTGTGCCGAACACCAGCGAGCTCTTGCCCGAGCCGGAGACGCCGGTGAACACCGTCAGCCGACGCTTCGGGATCTCGACGCTAACGTCTTTGAGGTTGTTCACGCGCGCGCCGTGCACGCGGATCAGATCGTGACTGTCGGCAACGTGGCGCGCAGGCGACTGCGTGTGTTCGCCGACTGCCGCGGCTTCACCACGCTCGATCGGCTCGGAGACGCGAGCGAGCTCGCGTTCGGATCGCCTCAATCGCGTGTCCGTCCTCGTGGCCTTGCTCATCGTGTCTCCATCTGTTGGGCGGGGCCGCCGTCGTGGTCTCCGTCGGCAGTCGCTCGAACAGCCTGGCTCGATCTGACCAGCTCCCGAATTTAGCCAGCTTCGAATTTAATCGACTCCGAGCAGTACGTCTGGTTCTCATTCGCTTCGGCCCGTGGAGCCTCTGAGCCCGAACTTTCCCGACTGTTATGTCCGGCTGCTTCGGTCACTGCGGGTCTAGTGGCTGCTGACCAATACAGAATTCGTTGCCTTCGGGGTCGGTTAGCACGGTCCACTCGGCACTCCACTCGTTGTGATCGGAGTGCCGAGTAGCTCCGAATCCGATGATGCGGGTTACTTCGGCCTCGCGGTTGGCCGCGGTGAGATCAATGTGCAGGCGATTTTTGACAGTCTTCGCCTCGGGAGTCTTAATAAAAAACCAGGACGGTTTCTCGGCCACATGGTCGTCGATAGAGGCGAAGAACTCGCTAGCCCCTTCATCGACTGGGGTCTCGAGTACTGACGACCAGAAGCCGGCGACGCGCTGCGGATCAGCGCAGTCAAACGTTACGTGCGCGAGAGTGACAGACATGAGGGTAGTTTAACGCGCGCTGCCAAATGGGCATCATGACTTCGAAGCGAGTCAAACTAGAGCGAGGTCAGCAGGTCCAGCTTAGAATTCGGGCGTGGATCACTACGAGGTCATAGTTGTGGGCTTGGGCGCCATGGGCAGCGCGACTACGTATCAGCTTGCCAAGCGTGGCGCGCGGGTATTGGGCATTGACCGCTTCTCGCCGCCGCACGCGTTTGGTTCAAGTCACGGGGATACTCGTGTAACTCGGCACGCCATCGGTGAGGGTTCGGCGTACGTCCCACTGGCTATTCGTTCTCATGGGCTATGGCGGGAGATCGAGGCCGAGACGGGAGCGGAGCTGTTGACAGTGAACGGTTGCTTGGTCATGTCAGAGTCTTCCTCTGGGCACAGCCATGTCAGCGACTTCCTCGCAACTACCGTGAACACCGCTAAGCAGTTCGGTATCGAACATGAGATGCTGGACGCTGATGAGGTTCGACGTAGGTTCCCGCAGTTTCAGCTGACCGGGGAGCAGTCGGCGTATTACGAGCCAGGGGCTGACTTTCTCCGACCTGAGAAGGCAATTGAAGCGCAGCTCCAACTCGCGCAGCGATACGGTGCGCAGATTCACCGCGAAGAGCGGGTGCTCTCGGTGCGATCATCGGGCAGTGGCGTCACCGTGACTACTACTCAGGGTCAATACGGGGCCGATCAAGTTGTAGTCGCCGCTGGTCCTTGGCTATCGGAATTCCTTGGGCCAGAATTCGCTCGGCTCTTCACCGTCTATCGGCAGCTGTTGCACTGGTTTGACATTAATGGTCCGCTTGAGCCGATGACGCCAGAACATTTGCCGGTATTCATCTGGCAGCTGGGATCGCGAACCAACGGTATATTTTACGGTTTCCCGGCGATAAATGGTCCTGGCGGCGGCTTAAAGGTGGCCACAGAGCAGTATGAAGCTCAAACCGATCCTGACACCGTTCAACGAGAGGTCGCCGAGTCTGAGGCGGCGGAAATGTATGACACATACATACGAGGTCGTTTGCCGGCGCTGACTTCCCGGGCAGTGAAAAGCACTGCATGCTTGTACACCGTCACTCGCGATTTCGAGTTCGTGATCGATCGCCACCCGGAGCAGCACAATCTGATCATCTGCTCGCCGTGCGCCGGTCACGGCTTCAAACATTCCGCTGCTATAGGTGAAGTAGTGGCGCAGATGGCAATCGACGGTGCTACTGCGATCAACATCGAGCCGTTCTCGCTGCGGCGCTTTGTCTAGCTGGATATGCCGTGATCCAGGCCATGGATCCTTAGCAGTTGCGCTGCTGCAGCCGGGGGTTCGTGTGTTTAGCGACGCTGGTGGACGATAAAATTTGCTCTGCCAAGTTAGGAGAAGTTGTGTCTACACAAGTTCTCCTAACTTGGCAAAAATGCTCTGCCACTGACCTGGTCGGTTCATCGATGATGATGGCAGTAGCTTGCAATCGTGCACCATGTCGTTAGCGACGCTGGTGCTTTCGAAACATGGTGGCTCCGCTACTGGTGGCTCTATGATTTGTTCCACCACTGGTGGCTCTATGATTTGTTCCACCACTGGTGGAAGTGCTGCACGGGTCCGTGGCCTTCGCCGACACTGAGCTGGTCTGCCGCGAGCAACGCAGCTGTGAGGTAGTCCTTGGCGTCGCGTGCCGCCTCCAGCCAGCTGTCTCGCTGCGGCCGTAGCGCTGCGATTGCCGATGACAACGTGCACCCGGTCCCGTGAGTGTTGCGAGTGGGCACCCGTGCTCCAGGTAGCCAATCCCTTCCGCCGCGCCACACCAACACGTCGTTGCTGGTACTCCCTGAAAGATGGCCGCCTTTGACCAGCACATGCGGTGTGCCCAGCTCAAGCAGCCGCTCGGCCTGCTCGCTCAGCCCCGCTTCGTCGGTTGCTTCGGCTTCACCCAACAGGTCGGCCGCCTCAGGCAGGTTCGGAGTGATCAGGTCTACTCGTGGCAGTAGCAGCTCACGAAGCGCTGAGACGGCGTCGGGGGCCAGCAGTCGATCGCCGCTCTTGGCCACCATTACCGGATCGAGCACCACGTAACCAACGTTGTATCGCCGCAAGGCCGCGGCGACCGCCTCAATCACTGTGGTGTTAGCGAGCATGCCGATCTTCACCGCGTCCACGTGTACATCGTCGAGCAGCGTCTCCAACTGTGCTGTGACAAAGCTGGCGGGCACGTCGTGTATCGCGGTAACTCCGGTGGTGGTCTGGGCTACCAGCGCGGTAACTACCGCCATCCCGTAGCTGCCTAGAGCTGAGAACGCTTTTAGGTCAGCCTGGATGCCGGCCCCACCGCTGGGATCGGTCCCCGCGATCGAGAGCACGTTTCTGATCGACACTAATTCCCACCTGATTTAAGCGTCGCCGCGACGGTTTGCGGGTCTGCCACGGCGCAAATGGCAGAGACCACAGCCACTCCGCTTACGCCGGTGGCCCGCACCGCAGCCACATTGTCCGACTTTATGCCGCCGATGGCTACCGTAGGTACGCTGCTCGTCACGCAGAGCTTCGCGACCCCGGCGACACCAACTGGCGCAGCCGCGTGGGGTTTGGTCTGGGTGAAAAACACCGGCCCGATCCCGATATAGCTCACTGTCCCTATCGGCAACGCGTTCACCTGGGCAATCTGCTCGGCACGTGACGTTGACAGCCCGATGATGAAGTCCGCTCCGGCGAGCTCACGCGCCCTCGTCACAGGGAGGTCGGCCTGCCCGAGGTGAACTCCTGCCGCCCCGGCCGCGAGCGCCACATCAATGCGGTCGTTCACGATCAGCGGCACGCCCGTGCCCTTGAGCGCGGCAACCAGCTCAAGGGTCATCTCATAAAGCGTCCGAGCGCTGGCGATGTGATCGCGCAGCTGCACTAGCGTGACGCCTCCCGCCACCGCGGCGCGCACCGTGGCGGTCACGCCACGTTTTCCGCACATCTGGGTGTCGGTGACTAGGTACAACGTGGGATCCAGCGGCGGATTCATCGGGCACCTATGGCTTGTTGGCTGAGCGCGAATAACTCATCGAGCAGTGCCACTGCGAACGACCCCGGCCCGATATTTCGGCGGCCCGCGCGTTCTCCAGCTGCGGCTAGTAGTGCCGAGGCAGATACAGTGGCCTGCAGCGGAGAATCGGAAACGGTAGTGAACGCAGCGATCATCGCTCCCAGCACGCATCCGGTGGCGGTAACTCGCGTGAGCAACACATCACCGCCAGGAACACTCAGCGTGGTTTCGCCATCGGTGATGTAGTCAACAACGCCACTGACCGCCACTACGCCCTCATGCGCGCGGGCTAGCTCAACCGCTGCCGCCACCGCATCGCCGGAATCGATGGCTGAATCGACTCCGCGCCCGGTAGATTCGGCCCCGGCCAGGCTCATGATCTCCGAGGCGTTACCCCGGATCACGGTAGGCCGGTGCGCCAGCAGCTCGTGCGCAAGTCTGGTGCGTTCGGTCAGCACGCCGACCGCTACCGGGTCCAGTACCCATGGTGTGTCCGTCCGAATGGCCGCGGCCGCCGTGGTAAGTGCGGCCTCAGACCGCTCTGCTGACATGGTGCCCAAGTTGATCAGTACCGCATCGGCAGACGCGACAAACTCGGCCGATTCCGCCGAATTCTCCACCATTGCTGGGGAGGCCCCGATGGCCAATAGCGCATTGGCGCTGAAGTTGGCCGCGACAATATTGGTAATGCAATGCAGCAGCGGACCGCGCTGAGCAACGCGCGAGGTGTCTACTACTACCGACTGATCTGGCCACATCGCAGCAGCTGGGGCAGGCCGCGCTGTGGAATCACTCACGTATGCCATCCCTTCCTCGAACCGCAGTTTACTGAACCACCCCTTACCGCGTGGTAACTGGTCAGGTGTGTGGAAAGCCACGGCTGGTTAAGCAGTGGTGGGCGTCCATGGCCGATGATTTTGCCAAGTTAGGAGAAGTTGTGTTCACACAACTTCTCCTAACTTGGCAAAATGGCACACGCGGTGCCCAGACAACCTGACCAGTTACGCGACGTGAAGCTTTGCCAACTTCATAGAAATTGTCGGCTAAGTCGCAGTATCGGGGTTCGGGGTGAACCCCGCCGAAGCTTTTAGGTGTTTTGGCGCAAAACGTGACCAGGTCACAGTTGTCTCGCTGGTTGGCGCTGGATCGTCCGAACGGTTGTATCGCGTTGTATATACGATGATCTAGCCAATTTAAGCCGCCGCGCATGGCACGATCGAAGCATCGAGAAGTTCGATTGCGTCTGGAATATCGGCGATGTTGACCGGGGACGCATGGGCAATCGACGATGTTGCCACGGTTGAAGGAGGATGGTCAGATGCTCAGTCCCGCGCCTGAATGTGTGCTTCGTGGTTTTGGCTGGCACTAAGTTTTAAGCTGGCACCGCTTCCGCTAATACGGACCAGCCGTCTGAAGAGCTATCCTCTAAGAAGCCCAACCGAAAAGTGTCGCGTCCCGCGTCTAAGGAGCGCGACACTTCCCCTATGTGGCGTAATGTCGGCAGGAGAAGGGGGGCGCCGCACAGTGGAGTCAAATTCGTCCATGCGTTGGGTTTCGTTGCCATTGGCTAAACGCATCATCTATGCCATGTCGGTAACCTGTATTGCAGCTTCGGCAGTGTTGTTCGCGCTCACCTTCTCCCTCGACGAGTATCGAGGGATTTCCTGGCCTGCTGTCGTGCTGCTTGGGTTGCTGGCAGTCCTATGTGACCAGGTCAACTTGCGGTTTGTGATCCGTCGCCAAACATCAAGTTTCAACTTAGGCGAAATCCCACTGGTATTGTCGCTGTTCTGGCTCCCGCCGCTGGCGTTCTTACTGCTACGCGAGTTGCCCGGTCAGCTGTGGGCGCTCGTACGGACGCGCAGTGAGCCGATCAAGCAGCTCACCAACTTCGCGGTGCACGCGCTAGACGTGGCTTTGGTTTCATATTTATTTCGATCTGTGGACGCGCGGGATCCCACACAGGCCAAAACCTGGGTCGTCGTACTGGTTGCGGTACTAATCACCAACGGCGTGACCAGTGTTGTAATAGGCAGTGCGATCTCTCTCGTGCAGGAGCCGCTACGCAGTCGTGAGTTGCTGCGCTACGGAGTGACGTACTTTGGTGCGGCGCTGCTCAATACCTCAATCGGCCTGGTGATGGCTTTGGTGTTCGATGTCAACCATGTGGCCATCGCGCTACTGGCCGTGATCTTTACGGTCATGTTGTTCGGATATGGCGCTTATAGTCGCGTCGTGCGGCAGCACAAAACGCTGAACCACCTCTATGACTTCACTAAAGCGGTGAGCAGCGCCCGTCACGACGGTGGGCTCGCCGACGCGCTGCTGTTGCGTGCTCGGGAGCTGCTTGATGCGGAACGGGCGACGCTTTGGTTGCCTAAGCAAGGCAGTTATCCTGAGCTTCGCCTGTCGGCACAAGAAGGCCTCGCCGGTTTGATCGACGATCCGCATGTTGCAGCTGATGCCATTAGTTCTCGGGTCATCGATAGCGGCGTTACTGTGGTCATCTCAGGTAGGTATCCCACCGCGGACCCGGGTTTACGTGCCGCACTCACACAGCGGGGCATTAAAGACATTATTGCGGTGCCACTGCGTTCAGGGTCGGCCATCATCGGTTGCCTTGAGGCGATGAACCGAATGGGGGATCTCTCCACCTTTGGAGCCGATGATGTACAGCTGGCGGAGACTCTAGCCGCACACGCGGCGGTAGCGGTGGAAAACTCCCGACTCGTGGATCGACTGCGCCACGACGCCGAACATGACGCACTGACCGGCCTGGCGAACCGCCGTCGGTTTGCAAGTGCCGTGGCTGCTGCGATACAGGTACAACCTGCCCCTGGCGAAGTCGTGGCAATTATCGAGTTCGATGTTGATTCGCTGCGAGATGTCAACGAAACCTTAGGCCATGATGCAGGAGACCGACTGCTGGTTGAGGTTGGCCGTCGATTGGAATCGGAATCTCCTGACGGTGCATTGGTCGCTCGGCTAGGTGGCGACGAGTTCACAGTGCTGGTGCGAGCTCAAGGCATAGAAGGAGCTCAAGCCCGCGCCGCCGCCCTGCAACACGGATTGGTAGAGCCGCTCAAGCTTGACAAGTTTACCCTCGACGTCGGTGCGGCGGTTGGGATCGCCGTTTACCCCGAGCACGGAGACGACGCCGCGACGCTCCTGCAACGAGCCGATGTGGCGACTTATGCCGCCAAGAACAATCCTCGCTCGATCCAGGTATACCGACCGGCCTTGGAATCTCGAAGCTTGCAGCGTTTGGGCCTGATCTCCGAGCTTCGTCGAGCTATCGATGATGCTGCGCTGGCCGTCTTCTACCAGCCCAAGGTCGCACTGGGCAATCGCGAGCTAGTGGGTATGGAATGCCTGGTGCGATGGGATCATCCCGAGCATGGTCTGGTGCCACCAGATGAATTTATTCCGGTAGCCGAGCACACCGGTTTGGTTGGTGCTTTGACCCGATTGGTGCTACGGACCTCGCTGGAACAGTGCCGCGCTTGGGTGGATGCTGGTACTGACATTGGCGTCGCGGTAAATCTGTCGGCGCGCAGCCTGGCCGACCCAGACTTTGCTGAGGAACTCGACGCCATGCTGCGGGAGACGGGTGTGGCGCCCCAACGGCTCACGCTGGAAATCGTTGAAAGTGCCATGGTCGGTGATGTGCATCGCCCCAATCCCACGCTACGGAAGCTGTTCGCGCTCGGCGTGCGCCTATCTGTTGATGATTTTGGTACGGGCTATTCTTCGCTGTCGTATCTGCGGCGGCTCCCCGTGCATGAGGTAAAAATCGACAAATCCTTTGTGCTGGGCATGGCCACCGACTCTGGAGATCTGGGCATTGTCCGGGCGATTGTGGACCTTGGTCGCCATCTGGGTATGGCCGTGGTAGCCGAAGGTGTAGAAAGCGAAATGACGCTGGCGCTCCTGGAAGAGATGGGCTGCGACATCGCGCAAGGCTTCTTGTTCTCGCGCCCACTGCCTGCTGAGCGAATTGAAGCGTGGATGCGCCAGCGCACCCAAACCGACACGGGTACCGCGGTTGATGGCGCTCAGCGGTTGCGGGTGGTAAGCGCTTGATTGCCTCTAATTGGCTCAAGTACTGAAAAGGACCCGAGTCGAATATGCTCCGCGTACCTGACTATTCCAGAACACTCGACACGAGCGCGGTGTGGCGGCATGGTCTCGTTTTTTCCTTAATCGCCAACACTATCTGGATGATCCAGCCGCTGTTCTGGCCTCTATTGAAGCCTTCGGGTGCCTTCGAACTCCTCGCGCATCGCGTCGTATGGTCGGCGCTGGTCTGCGCGCTCTTCGTGTTGCTGCTAGGCCGCTACCGCGCGGTGGCTCAGCTATGTCACAAGCCACGCATCGTCGCGCTACTTGGAGGTGCCGGCGCATGCGTGGCCACAGCATGGGGCGTCTACATCTACGCCGTCACGACAGGCCATGTAGTCGAGGGCTCGCTGGGCCTGTTCATGCTGCCACTAACGATTGTCCTGGTTGGGGTAGTCGTCCTTCGTGAACGGCTACGGCTGACTCAATGGATTGCAGTCGGCGGCGCGCTGGTTGCCGTCGGCATCCTGACTTTCGACTATGGGCGATTGCCGTGGATAGCCGTGACAATCAGTGGTCTGATGGCAGTGTATGCGCTGCTCAAGAAACGAGCAGGCGCGCCAGCTCTGGACGGCTTTATGGTCGAATGCCTGGTGATAGTGGGGCCGGCACTCGGTTTCATCGGATGGTTGATGCTCACCGGCGGCGCCAGCGTTGGTCGAATCTCGCTGTCCCATACCGCGCTCGTAGCGGCCTCGGGTGTCATCACCACTATTCCCTTGGTCTCGCATGCGGCAGCTATCAACCGATTGTCGTTGACCGCGGTTGGCGTATTGCAGTACCTCAACCCGGTCGGCCAGTTTCTTCTCGGGGTACTCCTGCTTCATGAAAAGCTGTCAGTGACGCGCTGGCTCGGCTTCGGTTTGATCTGGGTTGTGCTTGCTGTTTTCACCATCGGTTCCCTCCGAAGTCATCAGAGCGCAGCAAGCAAGCTCTCATAAATCGACCCTGGCTGTTGTGGGGGAGGAATAAGCGAGCCCGGCTCTAAGCCATGGTCGCTTCAGTTGCCTAATGCCGCCTGAGGTAGCCTAGATTCGCTTGTTGAAATTTGCTGGATTTGGCCCCTTTAGCTCAGTCGGCAGAGCATCTCCATGGTAAGGAGAAGGTCTACGGTTCGATTCCGTAAAGGGGCTCTCAATTCGCCACTGGCGGCGCTGTACTAGTGCGGGACACCTGCACCCGGGCAGTCGCCTTGCCAGTGGCGAATTGAACTGTAGTTAACTTGGTAAGGGCTTTTTCGTTGCCTTGCTAAAGTTGGAACGAGCAGGGCGGTGTAGCTCAGCCAGGCAGAGCAAGCGGCTCATAATCGCTGTGTCGCCGGTTCAAATCCGGCCACCGCTACGATGGACCTTGGTCCTTGATTCATCGAGGCCCGATCGCAAGACCGATATCAGTTTACCAAAACCAGTATGACACGCAGAAAGGCACGTTTTAGTGGCCGCCACGGATGTACGTCCCAAGATCACCATGGCTTGCCAGGAGTGCAAGGAACGCAACTACATCACCCGTAAGAACCGGCGTAACGACCCGGATCGGATGGAGTTGAAGAAGTTCTGCTCGCGCTGCCGCAAGCACACCGCCCACCGCGAAACCCGCTAAACAGACGAATGCAGGGTCTACAAGAAATACCAAGCGACCTCCAACGCTTGGCGCAAGCTTTGCCGGGTCGCAACTATCGGCTGACTCAGTCATACGAGGTGTCTAGGGAAAAGCTTCGGGAATTCGCGTTAGCGATTGGAGAAATGGACCCGGTGTTTCATGACTCCGAGGTCGCCATCGCACGGGGCTTCCGTGACGTTATAGCCGTGCCGACCTTTCCGATCGTTATTACGTTTAAGGTGCTGCAGCAGATGCTGGCGGACCCAGAGCTCGCCATCGACTTGCGCCGTGTTGTGCACGGGGACCAGAAGTTCACCGCGCTCCGTCCGCTCTGCGCTGCTGATGTACTGGGCTGTACTACGTCGGTAACTAAGGTGCGCACTTTCGGCGATAGCTTGATGGTCGCTACCCACAGCAAGTTGTACGCTGTCGACGCTTCCGAAACACCGGTTGTGCATGCCGAGGCATCGCTGCTCATTGGTGCGCAGGCGCGCGCATGAGTAATGAAATTCCAGACGCGTGCCTCGCCGGGTTGCTGCCCGGCCAACAACTTCCCGAGCAGACGTTTGTGGTAACCCGTGCCGATCTCGTGCGTTACGCCGGGGCGGCCGGAGATTTCAACCCCATTCACTACAGCGAACGCATCGCCCGAGCCGCTGGACTACCCGGAGTAGTGGCACATGGCATGTTCACCATGGCGCTTGGCGCGCGCTCCGTACATGCCTGGGTTGATGCCGCGGTGACCGTGTTGGAGTACAACGTACGGTTCACCAAACCAGTGATAGTGCCCGACGACGAAACCGGAGTTCGCGTGGTGGTGAGCGGCATGGTGAAAAGTGTCGCAGGAGACGGATCGACGCTGATTATGCTCACCGTGACGAGTAATGACCAGAAAGTTCTCAGCCAAGCCCGGGCCACTGTACGACGAAATGACGATCGGATACATCATGGTTGAGCTTCTCTCCGCAAAGCCCGAGCAAGCGAAATCGAAGGAGGAGGTAACCCAAAAAGCTGTCGCCTCGGCAGCGGCCTTGCGCTGGATTAACAGACAAAAGATAATGTCTGGCCGGCTGGCTACACACGCTTACTGGTGGTTCCCCACTCTCCTCACGCTCCTTGTGGTTAGGTTTCGAGCGGGGCGACCCGTGCTCGGCTGGGATGAAGTTATCACCTGGGACGCTAGCACCCGCTCAATCAAAGAGCTCATAGCGCTTTCTTCCAACATAGACGGGGTTCTTGCTCCGTATTACTTTTTTATGCACTTTTGGGTTGGGCTGTTTGGTGATTCTGAGGTTGCTTTACGGACTCCGTCGATGCTCGCTGCTACTGGGGCTGTTGCGGTTACTGCCGTATTAGCTCGCCAGCTTTTCTCGCCGAAGGTTGGATTACTCACCGGAGCCTTAATTGCCCTAATGCCAGCGATTGCCCGCTACGGCCAAGAAGCGCGCCCGTATGGTTTTGCGCTTTTGTTTGGTGCCTTGGCGACGTTGTTGTTGTTTCGTTCGTTGGATCGCCCATCGTGGTGGCGTTGGGTCGGTTATGGCTTGTCCATCACATTACTGAGTTTATTCCAGCTCATGGGTTTATTGCTTCTTCTTGCTCATGCCGTTGTGATCACTGATCGCTGGTGGAGAGAAGGAAACTGGAAGGATCGCTTTGCCCAGCGCAGTACGTACCTAAAGTGGGTTCTGGCTGCCGGTATGAGTGTGCTGCTGTGTCTACCGTTGGTGGACCTTGCATGGGGGCAGCGCCAGCAGCTGTATTGGCTCTCTCCTATGACATGGGGCGCGTTCCAGAGCCTGTCCAACGACCTTTTTTGGTCCCAGAGCATAGGCTGGATCGTGGTGGCCGTTGCCCTATTTGCTGGTAGCGTTAATTGGCTCGCGGTTAGGTCCCTTGCTGCTGTAGCTCTTGTGCCTACTGTGGCGCTTTACGCTGTAGCATTCGTCACTCCATCGTGGATACCACGCTATGTGATCTACACCCTTCCTGTGTGGTGTCTGCTTGCAGTTGTGGCAATTTCCACTAGCCGGTTGCGAATTTTTGTGGTATTCGCGCTTGTTCTAACGCTCGGCTTCTCAGCGCAGGAGGGGTTGCGTCAGCCTACTGCACATACTGAAGTCAACTATCGAATCGCAATGTCTGTTATTCATAAGAACTACCAGTCCCGCGATGGAATGCTTTATGACCCACGGCTATCATGGAGTATGCGCCCAGCAGTGCGGTACTACCTTTCGAAGAATCGTCCGCGCGACGTGTTGGCCCTGAAAACTCCGGTAAAAAACAATTCTTTATATGAGAAACAATGCCCGGACCCAAGCGCATGCTTGAGCAATGCACCACGAGTGTGGGTATTACGCGTCGGGAACTATCCTTCAGCGCTCGATGCTTACTCAAGTTCAGTGCAAGGTGCAGTACATCAGAAGTATGTTCTCGCCAGTATGTGGCATGTCGCAGGAATCACGATCGAGCTATATGGCCATAGCGTAAAGAGTATCCTCTGAGTTAGTCATATTTGAACATCTGCAGGCGAGCGCGGACAGCCCCATGATGGTCTGCCGCAAGTTCGGTCCTGTGTGGTGCCCAGTGCTTTGTAGCGCATTGCGGGTCGTCGATATGAATAGATTCGACCGTGGTCGCGCTAGAGATACGTCGGATCCGTCATGGACGCTTACGCCCGCTAGATCGTGGGCTGCTGCTGCCCCACATTGACCAGCGGTGCGGGGACATCGGATTCCGAGGCGTCTGGCCAATGTGTGATTCGCGGTCTCGGTGTATCGCTTCTGTTTGCGGTCAAAGTTGCCGGATGGGCTGAGATGCGGTCGGGTGGGGTAGGCAAAAATATAATCAGCAAGACCATGCAGAGAAGGAATGCATTGGCGCCTATCCATCGTTCTGGTGTCCATGTGGGAAAAGGTGGATAATCGCCGTAAAATTCGAGGCGAATGGAGAACAACGCAAACGTGCCTAGCGCTGCCGTAGCCCACATCAAACGGTGAAGTAAACGTGTGGCATGGGCTGCGGCCATCACCAACACGATCAGAGCGGGCGCAATCCATACGAGGTGATGCACCCATGAAACTGGACTCACCAAGCAGGTAGCAAGGCCAACGATACTGAAACCCGCCAAATCTGCCCCGCGGCGCTGAGCACGACGGGCGCGCCACAGCGCGAACACGGCGACCGGGATAGCTAGGGCGAGCCAGACCGACGTGGGCGCATAGGGTGTGTCGTTGATACGGGCGATCAGGCCAGCTAACGACTGATTATTGATGCGCTGTCCAATGCTGGTACGCGTCGTGTCCCACATGTACTCGGTGAAGTACAACCAAGAAGCTTGCGGTACGAGCAAGAATCCCACCAACGTAGCGCCGGCCGCTGCTGCTGTAGCCACAATCGTGGCACGCCATCTACGCGTGACTAGGAGGTAGATGATGAACAAAGCAGGAGTCAGTTTAATGGCTGCCGCTATGCCGATTCCGATACCGGCCCAGCGGGAGCCGCGCGATAGAAGTATAAAATCCGCGACAACAAACGCAACAAGGAAAAGATTAATTTGACCGAGTTCTACGGTTCGGTAGACGGGCCCCAGCGCAAACACGCCGGCGGTAGCCAGCGCCCAGACGTAGACTTTGTTCCACCTGGTGTGTTTCACCAGGGGGGTTACCAGCCACCATATGGACAGCGCCAGCGCGCCCAGCGATGCCTGAGTGAACAGTGTTATGGCCATTGGGGAGAGCTTAAAAAGCGACAGCGGCGCTAGAAATACCGCGGCAAATGGTGGATAAACAAACGAGAGAGGCTCAGCGCCACTCCCCATATGAAAACCGTACAACGGTTGGTCATGGTTCCAGAACCAGTTCATCGCACCGTGGTAGATAGTAATATCGAGGGGATAATTGTAGAGGCCTTGATGTATCGCCCAAATGGTGCTCGCTAGAGCGGCCAAAGCGGCGGTCACGACCATAACTACGTGCCGCACCAAAGGGTCTACCCACCTGCGTCGGACGCTAGTTATTACTCTGGACCATATGGTTTCATGCGCCATGCGCTGCATCATAGCTATGGAGCTATTAAGTTTGCTTTCGGGCGCACGTTTGGCTCTTCACGCGCTCTCCAATAGCTGCTTAATCCGTTGGACACCTTCGGCCAGGTCATCGTCGCTTAGAGCGTAGGACAGCCGCAGATATCCTGGAGCGCCGAACGCTTCGCCCGGGACCACGGCCACTTCCACCTGATCGAGAATCACCTCGGCGAGCCGAGCGGAGGAATCAATCTGCACCCCACCAATACTGCGACCGATTATCCCGCGTACTGACGGGAAAACATAAAATGCTCCGTGGGGTTCTGGGCACACTATGCTGTCGATTTCGCGAAGTAGCCCTACGATGGTGCGCCTCCGCCGATCGAAGGCTTCGCGCATATCGTGGGCGGCACGTAAGTCGCCGCTGATCGCGGCTAGCGCAGCGGCTTGGGCAACGTTGCACACGTTGGACGTCACATGGGACTGGAAGTTGCTCGCCGCCGCTATCACATCGACGGGGCCAAACATCCAACCCACTCGCCATCCGGTCATCGCATAGGTCTTTGCTACCCCGTTGACCACGATGCAGTGGTCAGCAAGCTCAGGTACCACGTGCAGGATTGAAGCCGATTCCACGCCGTACACCATGTGTTCGTAAATTTCATCAGCGACGACCCAAATACCATGTTGTAGCGCCCATTGCCCGATTTCAGCCATCTGTGCGACCGTGTATACGGCGCCCGTAGGGTTGCTTGGTGAACAAAGAATAAGGGCCTTGGTCTTCTCCGTGCGGGCAGCTTCGAGCTGGGCAACCGTGACCAAATAGTCTTGGGAGTCATCGGCCAACACCGAGATCGCCTTGCCACCGGCCAGTGCCACCGCTTCCGGGTAGGTGGTCCAATATGGGGCCGGCAGCAACACTTCGTCGCCGTCGTCAACGATGGAGGCCATTGCCTGAAACACGGCCTGCTTCCCGCCATTGGTGATCAGCACCTGCGCTGGGCTGATGCTCACACCAGAGTCACGCAGCGTTTTCTCTGTGATGGCCTTCTTCAATTCCGGTTGGCCCGCCGCGGGCGAATACCGGTGATTCTTGGGCTCTCGCGCGGCGGCTACAGCGGCATCGACAATGTAGGCCGGCGTAGCGAAATCGGGCTCTCCAGCACCGAAACCAATGACCGGGCGGCCTGCGGCCTTAAGCGCCTTGGCTTTTGCGTCCACCGCCAATGTTGCTGCTTCGGGGACCGCGGCAAGCCTACGAGAGATACGGGGACGAGGAGGAGTCACGCATGTGGTACCCGCGTAAGATGTGGCAGACATTGTCTCATGGTGCCATTGCGGTACCCACACTGACAACCTGACCTACCAGATTGGGCAACCTGGACGGTATCCGCGTATACTTAATAGCGGTTAGTGGCCTAGGTGCAGTGCGAGCGGCTAGGAGTCGGTAGTACTGACTTCCCAAAGCTTGCTCGATATAGCCTTTGCCTGCTGCTGCGTTCTGGTGCTTGTGTCGTAAGGCGCATCTAGGGGTGTGGCTCAATTGGTAGAGCAGCGGTCTCCAAAACCGCAGGTTGCAGGTTCGAGTCCTGTCACCCCTGCCATTGGCGAATTGTCGGTGGCAGTTACGTGTCGAGCTTGTTGGGCGAGTGAGGAAGATATTTAGTGGCGAGTGAGACGGTAGTCGAGCGCTCTGGGAACAAGGATGCATCCAACAACGGTGCTAAAAATTCCTCGCGCGGGGGGCCCATTGCCCGTGTGTCTCGGTTCATTCGGGAAGTCGTTGCTGAGCTCCGCAAGGTAATCTGGCCAACGCGGGCGCAGCTGATCACCTACACCGGGGTAGTTTTAGTGTTCTTGGTGATCATGACCACGATCATCGCCAGCCTTGACTTTGGCCTAGGTAAAGCAGTTTTGTGGGTATTTGGTAAGCCTGACTCGGCATCTGGTGGCTAGGTTTGGCCAGTAACGGCGGGCAGTAGGAGGCGTAGCCTCTATCAGAGTGGCCGTGGCGGCAATGTCGCGGCAGTGATGTGTTGTATTGCAGAGAGTGAGCGGACGCGTGTCTGATGTGGAAAGTGGTGCCAGCACAATGGACAGCGTAGCGGAGGAAACTGATCTGCTTACCGATGATGCACAGATCCATAAAGATGCTCAGGTCCATGCGGATGCAGTAGTTACTGAGGTCAGTGCTGGCGAGGAAGCAGATACGGGGCACATTGACCCGGTGGCTGAGCTCAGAGACGCGCTGCGGCGCGCCCCGGGTGACTGGTATGTGGTGCACTCCTATGCCGGCTATGAAAACAAAGTGAAAACGAACCTGGAGAATCGAATCTCTAGCCTAGATATGGAGGACTACATCTTCCAGATCGAGGTGCCGACGCAAGAGGTCACCGAGGTCAAAAACGGTAAGCGGCAGCAAGTGCAAAGTAAGATCTTCCCCGGTTACATCTTGGTTCGCATGGATCTCACGTCTGAGTCCTGGTCGGCGGTGCGTAACACTCCGGGTGTCACTGGGTTTGTTGGCACCACTTCGCGTTCAGATCATCCCTCGCCACTGAGCAACGACGAGGTTTTACGAATCCTTTCACCCACTGTCAAAAAGGAATCCAAGCCGCAGGTGCGTGTGCTCGACTTCGAAGTCGGCGATTCAGTCACTGTCACCGAAGGTGCATTCGCTACGCTCCCGGCTAGCATTTCTGAGATTAACCCGGACGCGCAAAAACTCAAAGTGCTGGTATCCATCTTTGGTCGCGAGACCCCGGTGGAGCTCAACTTCAACCAAGTTGCGAAAATTTAACTGTTCTGTAGGTCAAGCACCTTCAGATATCATTTATCTATTACAGGAAAACTCGAATGCCTCCAAAGAAAAAAAAGGTCAGCAAAATCATCCGGCTGCAAATTTCGGCTGGGCAGGCGACACCAGCGCCCCCCGTGGGCCCAGCGCTGGGTCAGCACGGCGTGAACATCATGGAGTTCTGCAAGGCATACAACGCTGCCACCGAAAGCCAGCGTGGCAATATCGTGCCAGTAGAGATCTCGGTGTATGAAGACCGATCCTTCACTTTCATCACCAAGACCCCGCCCGCGGCCCGGCTCCTTCTCAAGGCAGCTGGTGTCGAGAAAGGCTCTGGTGAGCCCCACAAGACCAAGGTGGCATCTGTCACGCGTGATCAGGTGCGCGAGATCGCCCAGACGAAGATGGAAGATCTTAATGCCAACGATTTAGACCAGGCCGAACTCATCATCGCGGGAACGGCAAGGTCTATGGGCATAACGGTTAAAGATTAGCGGGCTCCAGGTAGCAGAAGAGCAAATCAAAGTCAGAAGAACGCGTGGGAGAGCTCTGCGTAGCTCGTACACCACAACTCTCAAATAGGAGAAATACTTATGAAACGCAGCAAGGCGTATCTGGCGGCGGCCGAGAAGGTCAATCGGGAGATCGATTACACACCGCTGCAGGCGGCGGAGTTGGCAAAACAAACCTCTACTACTTCCTACGACGCCACCGTTGAGGTTGCTATGCGGCTGGGTGTGGATCCCCGCAAGGCGGACCAGATGGTACGCGGCACTGTGAGCCTGCCCCATGGTACCGGTAAAACCGCTCGCGTCATCGTATTCGCGGTGGGGGAGAAGGCAGCCGCCGCGGAAGCAGCCGGCGCTGACGCTGTAGGTAGCGACGATCTGATTGCCCGCATCCAGGAAGGCTGGCTTGACTTCGATGCCGCGATCGCCACACCAGATCAAATGGCCAAGGTGGGCCGAATTGCCCGAGTTTTGGGTCCACGCGGGCTGATGCCTAACCCCAAAACCGGCACCGTCACGCCAGACGTGACCAAGGCCATCACCGACATCAAGGGCGGGAAGATCAATTTCCGTATCGACAAGCAGGCTAACGTCCACCTCGTGATCGGTAAAGTCAGCTTTGGTGCTTCGCAGCTGGTCGAAAACTATGGGGCAGTGCTTGATGAGATCATCCGGTCCAAGCCGAGCTCATCTAAAGGCAAGTATCTGAAAAAGATCACGCTCTCTACGACTATGGGTCCCGGTGTCCCCGTCGACGCAAGTCGGACTAAGAACCTGCTGGAAGACGAATAGCTGTGCGATCAAGCATAAGCTGGTATGCTGCAATGTATGGCAAAAGATAAGGTAACTGTCACGCTGGAGCGTTCGACGGTGGCGGTGGCAAAAGAAGCCACCAAACGTCATGGTCTTAGCTTTTCGTCGTTGACAGACCAGGCGTTGCGGCATGAAATTTTACGAGCTGACATGGCTTTGTTGGTCGCCGCTGGCCATAACGGCTCCGACACTGACTGGTATGACACTATCGACCTCGATCGTGACCGAGAGTATAAGCCGTGAGACGTGGCGAAATTTGGGTAGCAAAAACGGTTGGTCGGGAACGCACAGTGCTTATCGTTGGTGCCGATCCAGTGACTGGTATGCACAACAGTGTGCAGTGCGTTGAGATTCGCAGCGATCAAACGATTCCAGAGACTTTGGTCAGCGTGCGCCTTAGCGAGGCTGACCCAGTTTCAGGTGTTGCTTATGTGGCCGACGTTGGTCCCTATCGAAAGGAGAGGCTCAGCTCGCTGCTGGGGCATGTCCATGTTGACACAATGGAACGAGTCGAAGTCGCGCTGCGCGCTGTTTTTGATCTTTAGCAAGTTCCTGCCGCAGAGACTTGCGGTGTCGTTCCGGCAACGGGACTCCGATCAACTTTCTTCTCTCCGGTTGGCCCCGACGAACGTGTGCGAAGCGAAGCCACGTACTATGACTTCATAGTTCCACCAAAGACCGCTGGTCGCTGCTTATACAGCTGAAGAGTTGGCTCACGCCGATGGCCCGCGCAGGTAGGACGGTCAGCGAATATTTGGCAGTGACTCTGCCGTTTAACGCCCCGTGCGCCTTGCGCCGGGGCGATTTTGATGTCAATTTCAAGCCTCATCGCCGCTTAGCTGAAGCGGGTGTAGGGCGACCGGCTCAAATGTGTCACGAGAGGAGGAATATGACCAAGGTTATAGAACGCCCCGAAAGTGTAAACCGGCTAGCTAAAAATGATGTGGTTGCCACGCTGGCTCGGCAGTTCCGCGAGTCTTCAGCAACTGTGCTTACCGAGTATCGCGGTTTGAGCGTCTCGCAGCTCAAAACACTGCGTCGCTCGCTAGGTAGCGAGACGAGTTATGCCGTTACCAAGAACACTTTGGCCAAGCTTGCCGCACGTGAGGCGGGCCTGACCGAGCTTGTCGAATTGTTGGTAGGTCCGACTGCTATCGCTTTTGTTGGAGGCGACCCAGTAGACGCCGCGAAAGGGCTGCGGAACTTCACCAAGGAGAACCCGGCTTTGGTGATCAAAGGCGGTGTGCTTGACGGCAAACCGCTCAGCGTCGCCGAGATCAACAAACTTGCTGACCTTGAATCGCGCGAGGTGCTGTTGGCCAAGCTCGCAGGCGCCATGAAGGCCAACCTGAGTAACGCTGCCGCGTTGTTCCAAGCGCCGCTAGCTCAGTTCGCCAGGCTGGCTGCGGCTCTTCAAGATAAGAAAGCCGCTACCGAGCAGTAACCCGATTGCCATACTGCAACCCACGCACAAGCGGCGGCGCGCAGCATCCCTACTTATATTTGGCATTATCACGAAAGGACGCCTAACATGGCGAAGCTCAACACTGAAGATTTGCTCGAAACTTTCAAGGAGATGAGCCTCCTTGAATTGTCTGAATTTGTGAAGCAGTTCGAAGACACCTTCGACGTCACGGCTGCGGCTCCAGTCGCTTTTGCTGCCGCACCTGCTGCCGGCGACGCGGGCGCTGGCGCGGAGGAAGAGAAGGACGAGTTCGACGTGGTCCTCGAGGCCGCTGGGGACAAGAAGATTCAGGTCATCAAAGAGGTGCGCGCGCTGACCAACCTGGGCCTCAAAGAGGCAAAGGATCTGGTCGAGAGTGCACCCAAGGCACTCCTGGAGAAGGTGGCCAAGGACGCCGCAGAGAAGGCCAAGGGGCAGCTCGAGGCCGCGGGCGCTACCGTCACCTTGAAGTAACTGCTCTACCTCATCAGGGGGCGTTGGGCGGGAGGGGAACGCCCCCGGACCCAGAATAGGAAGGGGCCCAACAGAAGGCCGTACGG
>JBBSOC010000034.1:0-21625 GCA_038260095.1 Mycobacteriales bacterium
GGGCTCGCACACGGCGCTCCAACTCCTCGCGTTCTTCCCGGTTCAACACCAACGGTTCCACAGTCCACACCTTCGACCTCCACAGCCACAGATGCAGACCAGTTCACCATATTCAAGGAACTAATGCGTGGAACCACTAGGCAGCCTGGATATAACAAGACGGCCCCCGAAGGGGCCGTCGGGCCGGTACAAGCCGGCGGGGTACTAAATAAGCGTACATCAATGCTGCGGAAGTAACGAGGTGGGCAGCAGGTATAACCGTGCATATTGAGCTTCTGCCGATCGGATCCGCTGTGGATCCGATCGCAGGCTGTGGATTACGCCATAGCACCTTGTTGAGCCATTAGTCTCAAGGTAAGCATCATTTGGGGGAGATGAAATATGAGCGGCTATTCGACTACCTATGCCCCGCGTAAAACTAGTCACCTGTTTCACCTGGTAATGACGTTGTTGACAGGTGGGTTGTGGGGTTTCATCTGGATCATAGCTGCAGTGAACGCGATGAGGGCCCGAAAAGTGACCACCGTTCACTACAGCCAGCCGCTGCCGCAGATATATGTGATGCCACAGCTGCCTTACGCAGTGTATCTAAATAGTACTTACTACCCGTTACCCAGCGAGCTAGAAGCGCACCGCTACGTCGGCGTGCACGGCGGAACTGTTGTTCTCTACACGCAGGGGCAATGGATGCAAGCTTGACCAATCGAGAGCAGGCATTCGATGACGCGATTCTAGCCGCGGGGAGGATCGCAGTCCACCTGGCGAAGCCGCTGCACCTGGGCTCGGCTGAGCTCCGTCGTGCGCTGCATGTGTCGAAGCAGGAGGTTTAGTTCGGTCTCAGTATAGTCGGCGAACAATTCGGTCCATGCCTCGTTGAGGTTCTCCCAGACCTCGCTGAGGCGCTGCAGGGTTTCGGGCACCGGGTGCACGAGGACTCGCCGTCGATCGTGGACGTCGCGTTGTCGAGTCACATAACCGGCGCGCTCAAGACGGTCGACGAGCCGGCTGACCGAGCCACTGGTGAGACCGGTCAGCTCCGCAATGTGGCCGGTGGTGAGCGGAGCTGGCTCGATGGTGAGCAGGCTGACACACTGCAAATCAGTAGGGTGCAGGCCGACCCGGTCGGCGACGGCCTGGTTGAACAGCACGTAGGCGGCGACATATCGCCGGGATTCAACCTCTAGTTGACGGAGCTGGTCGTCGCGCCGCACGGCGCCTCCAGATAATTAGCTGCGTGACGCAGATAGTGTGTGATACGGTCGCTGTGTGAAACAGCTAAATGATACCGAACGCCTCATCGCCGTTTCTGGCGCTACGGGTACACAAGGCGGCGCAACCGCCCGTGCGCTGCTACGTGGCGGCTGTGCCGTTCGCGCGCTCACCCGTCGCCCGAGCTCTCCCGCCGCGGACGAGCTGCACAGACTCGGTGCGGAGGTTGTCTATGCCGAATACATCGACCCAGCCTCGCTGCGCGCCGCGCTCGCTGACACAACCAGCCTGTTCGCCATAACCACCCCATTCGAGACCGACGTTGCTGGTGAGGTTTACCAAGGCATCGCGATGCTTGATGCCGCAGCCGCTACCGGAACCGTCGATCACATCGTCTTTACCTCCGCCGCTAACGCCGACCGCGGCACGGGTATTCCACATTTCGATAGCAAACACCGCCTTGAGCAGCACCTTGCGACACTCGACGTGCCATGGACCGTCATCGCCCCAGCCGCCTTCATGGACCAATACACGGAAGAATGGACGTTGCAAGGGCTGGGCAGCGGTGTTTTCGGCCGCCCCATGCCTGCTGACAAGCCGCTTGCCTTGATCCCCGCACAAGACATCGGCGCGTTTGCCGCACTCGTGCTAAGCCGCCCGGACGAGTTCGCTGGACAGCGAATTGACATTGCCTCTGACGAGCAAACTGGTGACGAGATCGCCGCCATCCTTGGTACCGCCTGCGGTCGCGAGGTAGCTTTCCAGCAGTCCCCTATCGAGTACGCCGAGGCTTACTCTTCCGATCTCGCGGCGATGTTCCGGTATTTTGCCAAGGTTGGCCTCGAAGTAGACATCGCGGGTCTGCGTCGTACATACCCCGAGGTCGGCTGGCATAGCTTGGCAGACTGGGCTCATGCCCGATCGTGGAACTTGGGCGCCGAGGGTTGAGCCACAGTTCTTGAGTCAGCTTCGAAGCTCCGGACCTTATGGGGCGATTCGCTGTGCCGCTATGCGGTAGATGGCGTGCTCCTCGCGTAAACCGATAGCCACAACGTCGCGTGTCTTCTCATTGACTTGGCGATAGACGACACGGAACCGCAGCGGCCGCTGGTCAGCTATGTCGAATTTCACTCGAGCGAGACCAGTGAGGTCACCGCTGACGTTCCTATCACCGAGCAGCTTGCCAATCACTCGCCCAGTGCAAGGTCATCGAGAATCGCCTCGGCCGCGTCGAGCGCGGTCGGCTCGATCGCATTTAGTTGCGCTAGGTCGGTGGCGATACCCAGACCGAAAGTGAGTGCGTATTGAGAGGTCGGCTTCTCGCCAGCGTTCACTTGCTTTGACCGGTACGGAGCTGGTCAAAGACCCCGTTGATCTCGGTGCGGGTTAGCCGTCTGCCGTCGTCACCCGCGAGGCGATGGTGGGCGAGCCCGATATCGAGCTCATCTTCGACCTGCTCAAGCAGCTTCTCCCATACGTCGACGGGTACGATAACGCCTTGCGCTCGGCGATGTGAGCCGAAATATACTGGCTCACCTGCACCGTCGTCGAATCGCTTGGCGATTTGATGGAGAGCGTCACGGGCCTCGCCTGTGGTCACTACATTAGCCATGCACCTATCGTACGACAATTCGTACTGATTCTCGAGGCTTGTCGATGTCTGTATGCGGATTCTTTAACGAGTTTTTCAGGAACGGCCGCATCACGACCGAGGCGCCTCGGGACCCTGAGGGCGGTTTGCCCTTCTGGTCTCGACTGACCGCCCCATAGTTAAAGGCTTCAGTGCCCAATGGCCGGCCAATGCTACGCCCAACTCGACCGCAGCCAGCGGAATGATCCCGAAGCTCAGCAAACCGATGCCGCTAATAACCACCGCTATGTGAATAGCAATTCCGATAAACAGCAAACCGGTGGATATTTGCAGCCAGCGGTCGCCCTGCAGCCCGGCGAATATGGGTGTTCGCCCGCTCAGCAGGCGCCAGAGCTCGCTGAACGTGCCGGCGCACAGCAGCAGCATGGTGATTGCGACCGTTCTGACCGCGTTGCTGGGTGTAAGCCACTCGCCCCACCTCACGATCAGCGCGGTGACCATGGTCGGAACGGCGGCAACAACAACGACGACCCACCGCGAAAGGGTCGTACTCCATGCCACATGCGCGAGTCCAGTGAGCACCTGGGCAGCGCGTCGTGGCTTCAGCTCACCGACATCGACAAGTCCGGTTAGCGCTGCATCGGGTTTGCCGGCGTCTATATTCAGTACCGCACGCATGTAGAGCGCCAAGCTATTGTCTGGCTCCAGCGCTAAGGCCTGTTGCACGGCGCCCTCTGCACCGCTGGCATCACCGAGCTGACGGTAAACCTGGGCCAGATTTAGATATCCGTCGACGATGTCTGGTGCCAACGAAATCACCTCGCGGTCAGCGATGAGTGCGCCCGAGTAGTCGCCAGATTTCCACAATACTGCGGACCGGCACGCGAACGAACTAGGTGAATGTGGGCATAGTTCGATCACTGCATCGGCGGCATCTAACGCCTCGGAATGCCTGCCCAGCCCCGCCAGTGACAACGCACGCACACGATGCGCATACTCGGCCGAGGGTTCTTGTGAGACGGCCGCCTCAGCCGCGGCCAGGGCTTCGGCATACCGGTCCGCTTCATAGAGCACAGAAGACAACTCTGAGAGCAACTCCGCATCCTGCGGATGCTCAGCCAGCGCTTGCCGCGCGATGCGTTCGGCCTCTTCTAGACGGCCGACAGTGCGCAGGTGGCTAGCGCGCTGCACGGCTACAGCTGGCGTCGTGGTCACTTTTTGCTGGCCTTGAAGTACTTGAGTAGGTCGTCATAGCTGCCATCGGAGTTGGCGAACATGGCCACATTGCGTGCGGTGGTGAACCACGGGCCCGTACTGGGCTTGACCTCGCGGAGCACCGTGGTGAAGTCCGGCATACCGATCGGCCGTACTGTCCCCGTGCGGATCGAATCGGCCATCGCCTGCTCAGTGGCCGATTCGCACAGGTGCGCCAGATCGGCCCCGGAAAAGTTCTCGGTGGCGCGCACCAAGGCGTCTAGGTTGATGCCGGCCAGCGGGCGATCCTTCAGGTGGTACCGGAGGATCACTTCCCGGGCCGGCGGGTCGGGCGGTAGGACCAGCAGCATCCGGTCGAAGCGTCCCGGTCGCCGCAGCGCCACGTCGACATCCCACGGATGATTGGTCGCGGCGAGAGTAAAAACGCCTTCGTTGTTGTTGCCGACCGAGTCGAGCTCGTTGAGTAGCTGATTCACTGTGTTGCGCATACCGCTGGAGTTGCGCAGCTGCGAGCGTTTCTGTCCGAGCGCGTCCATTTCGTCGAAGAACAACACGCATGGGGCGTTGCGGCGAGCCGCGGCAAAAATTTCCTTGAGGTTGCGTTCGCTGTTGCCGATCCACATGTCCAGCACGTCAGCTATCCCGATGGCGTAGAAGCTGGCGCCCAGTTCTCCGGCCACCGCTCTGGCGATGAACGTTTTCCCGCATCCAGGGGGGCCGTAGAGCAGGAGCCCGCCACGGACGCTTTTACCGAACGCTTTGGCCAGCTCCGGGTTGCGCAACGGCCCCAGCAAGGCCAGCTCCAGCCGTTGCTTGACTTCGGCCATGCCACCGACATCGGCTAGCCGGAGCGTGGGACGTTCGGCGCCTTCGATCACCGGGTCGGGCTCAAAGTCCTGCACAAACGCCGGCTCGATCAGGTGGGATACCTCGCTCTCGGCGGCGGACCAGTCGAAGTTCTGCTTACCGGTCTTTGGCTTAGCTGGTTCCGCTAAGGCTGCGCTGATCTGCTGCAGTAGCGTAACGGCCTGGCTGTTTCCAGGATCGCGACCCAACGCGGCCGTGCAGTGTTCGAGCGCCTCGCTGTGGTGATCACAGCTTGCCAGAGCGGCCGCCAGTCGCAACCGGAGATCCACCGAGTCCGGTTCGGCGCCCACGGCTGTACGCAGTGTTCGGAGTTCGGCGTCGTCACTCATGAGCTTTGTGTCTCCTATGTTGATCATATTGATCGGCTTTTGATCGGCCTTGCGGTGCCCGCGTGAACGTTGCTCGTCGTACAGTTTCCATCATGCCAACCCGCTGCGCCTGGATAGAACCGGGAAATGCACTTTACGAGCGCTACCACGACACCGAATGGGGTACCCCGGTCTACGACGATCGGGTGCTCTTTGAGTTTTTGGTGCTAGAAAGCGCGCAGGCCGGTCTCTCGTGGCTCACGATTCTGCGTAAACGAGCCGGCTACCGCGCGGCGTTCGCTGATTTCGATCCCGCGGCCGTCGCCGCATACACTGAGGCCGATATCGCCAGGTTGTTGCAAGACAGCGGTATTGTTCGCAATCGGCAAAAGATCCGTGCCGCTGTCACCAACGCTCGTCAGTTCCTGGCCGTGCAGCAAGAGTTCGGCTCGTTCAGCGCCTACCAGTGGCAGTTCATCGGCGGTTCCCCTGTTGTCAACACGTGGAGTCGCACCGAAGAGGTGCCGGCCACATCCGATCAAGCGCATGAGTTCAGCAAGGATCTCAAGCGCCGAGGCTTTGGTTTTTTAGGTCCAACGATCTGTTACGCCCACATGCAGGCCTGTGGAATGGTCAACGACCACACCGTGGATTGTTTCCGGTATGCCCAGGTCGGGAAGCGGTGAGGGCCGGCCCGCGGAAGGCCAGCGGAGCTACCACTCACACCTCAACGATGGGGTCTACGTCCGATTGGACGCTACTACCGGCTGTCGCGGCGCCAGTGTTGCTGATCGGCGGATGGACCCTCGCGGCCGGGATCCGGCCGGGCAGCTTCAACCAAGTGACCGACACCATCAGCGCCCTTGCCGCTAGTGGCGGACCGAATCGCTGGCTTATGACGGCGGCGCTCGCCGTGGTCGGTGTCTGCTATCTACTCACAGCGTGGGGTTTGCGGGAAGCCGCGGCATTGGGCCGGTTATTGCTCGCTGCCGGTGGTGTGGCTACCTGCGCCGTCGCCGCTATTCCACTGCCGGCCGTTGGTCCGTCCGCGGCGCACTCCGGTGTGGCCAGCGGAGCGTTCCTGGCACTAGCCTTCTGGCCGTTGTTTGCCAGGCGAGCCGATACTGAGTCGTGGGGGCTGCGGCCGGCGGTGTGCATTACGGCAGCCGCACTGCTTTTCGGGCTGCTGGTCTGGTTCGCTGTTTCGCTCAATACCGGCACTTATATCGGCCTGGCTGAGCGAGTCGCCGCCGGAGCTCAGGCTGCCTGGCCCGCTGTGGTGACATACACCTGCCGTCGTAGGCAACGCTGCCGCTGATTCAACGCGGCAACCCGGCAACTTCTCGCGTGATGCCCTCAACAGTTTCGCCAGCCAGTTTCTCGAACACCCGCTTGAAGAATGGGTCGGCGAGCTTCGCGATCCCGTGGAACACGATGTGGGCGTGATAGGTGACTGAAGTGCTTTCGCCGATAGCCCTGAGTGTGATGTCGTCGGTGGAGGTCGCCGTTTTGTTCTTTCCGACGAATGTCAGCCGCTGCGGCTCAAGCCTGACCAGCCGATAGGCCAGCTCAGTCTTTCTGCCCCTGAGCTCGGAGACGTTGTGCCAGTTGGAGCCGACCCGAATGGGCCCCTCGTCGATCCGGGTGCACGACACCGTGCCGGGATCCCAGTCTTGCGCGCGGGTGAAATCCTTGAGGTAGTCGCGCACCACATCGAGCGGTTGGTTCACGGTGAAGGTGCGTTGCACATCGACCACAGCAGCTCCTCATATCGGTTCTTGAATGTTTCCATAAATAGCCAGCGAGAGTGTTCGGTGTAGGTGGCTTGTTTGGATGGGTTTGGATTAGGTTTGGATAGGTAGAGCACCGGGCACCGGGTGAGTAGCCGCTCACTAGACTCTTGCCTTGTGGCACTCACTATCGGGATCGTCGGTCTCCCCAATGTCGGTAAATCTACGCTCTTCAACGCGCTGACCAAGAATGATGTACTGGCGGCGAACTATCCGTTTGCGACCATCGAGCCAAACGTGGGCGTGGTGGGGGTGCCCGATCCCCGACTCGGTGAGCTCGCCAAACTGCACACATCGGCAAAGCTGGTGCCCGCCACGGTGAGCTTCGTTGACATCGCCGGGTTGGTGAAAGGTGCCAGCACCGGACAGGGGCGGGGAAACGCCTTCCTGGCTAATATCCGCGAGGCAAACGCCATCTGCCAGGTAATCCGAGCGTTCGCCGACCCCAACGTAGTGCACGTAGATGGCAAAGTCTCCCCGGCCGATGACATCGAGACGATCAACACTGAACTGATTCTGGCCGACCTGCAGACGCTGGATAAAACGTTGCCGCGCTGGGAGAAGGAAGCCCGTATTGCCAAGGACCGCGCCGTGGCTGTGGCGGCCGGGCAAGCCGCACGGGAGCTGCTCAACGGTGGAACCACACTGTATGCGGGGGCCGCCGCCGTGGGCATAGACCTTGCACCGCTGGCCGAGCTGCATCTCCTCACCGCGAAGCCGTTCCTGTACGTGTTCAATGTCGATGAGGACGAGCTGGGCAACGACGCGTTCCTCACCGAACTGCGGGAGCTGGTTGCTCCGGCTGAGGCGATCTTCTTGGACGCCAAAATTGAGGCCGAGCTCATCGAACTCCCCGAAGTTGAGGCCCGCGAACTGCTGGAGTCCATCGGCCAGTCAGAGCCTGGCCTGCATCAGCTGATTCGAGTCGGTTTCCACACGCTGGGTTTGCAGACGTATTTGACGGCTGGACCTAAGGAGACCCGTGCCTGGACCATTCCAGTGGGCGCCACCGCGCCGCAGGCCGCCGGAGTGATTCACTCTGATTTCCAGCGAGGTTTCATCAAAGCTGAGATTGTCTCTTTCGACGAGCTAATGAGCGCCGGCTCCATGGCCGAAGCCAAATCTCGGGGCAAGGTCCGGATGGAAGGCAAAGACTACGTGATGGCCGATGGTGACGTCGTGGACTTCCGCTTCAACGTGTAGAAGACGATGCGGCTGCCGTATCAGATCCCACTCGCCGGTGGGGCGCAGTCATGGTTTGATCTGCAGCAGGTTAAGGCTGGTTATGTTGCAGACGTATCGTCCGCCCTGCTTATCGCCCGGCACAACGAGGTGAGGGCGGGGGAGCAGCGTGCCGTCTTGTTCATACACCAGTAGCACCTGGGTGTTGGCAAAATCAGGGTCGATTTCACCCCAGGACAGTACGGCCTGGTAGCCATCGCTTGCACTGACCAGAACCGCATAGCGCAGCTTGACGCTCTTGATCGCGGGATCGAACTTCGGGCCGGCTGTGGCCAGTATCTCGGTAAGCAATGCCCCGCGGTACACGTGGCCTTGGGTCACGCAGCCGGGGATGAAATGGGATGTTGCACTATGGCCGCGGTAACCTCGCCGGAGGTCGTTGGCGGTCAGCGTGAGCGGGGTGGTGACCTGGCCGCTTACGGTAAAGGTCCCAACATCAGAGCTGCTTGTTGCGGTCGAGACCGGCTGGCTGTCTGCGGCAACGACACTGGGTATGAACATAGGTGCGAGAACAGCGATCACGAGCAAGATGAGCGCGTTGCGGATGCGGGGGCCGGTGAGCATCGTGAATCTCCTCGACGTGTTCAATCGCCTCGCCTTCAAGACGATGAGTAAGCAACCATAACCCTTTCCGTAAACCTGTGAGAACTTGATCTGGCTCAGCCTCCACAGCTGGTGAGGGGCTGGTTACTGGAGAACTGCTGGTCCTTGGCCAGCATGGTGCTAGCATTCGGCCTCGTGGTTGAGCGCCGTTACCTACCGATGTGGGACTCCTATGACGACCATGCACCGGGCGCGCTTACATGGCTTCAAGCTTGGTACGCGACTCAGTGTGACGGAGACTGGGAGCATGGCTACGGCGTCAGCATCGGTACGCTCGACAACCCAGGTTGGTGGGTGCGCATCGAATTGACCGGTACTCTCCTGGCTGACAAAATGCTGGAGCATGAATCGAGCCACCGCAGCGGTCACGACTGGTATGAGGTGTCACGCAAGGGCGACTTCTTCGAGGCCCACTGCGGACCACTTAACCTCGGCGAGGTCCTACACCTATTTAGGCTCTGGGCGGAAGGCCCGCCGGCCCTTGCCACGTAGCCGCCGCCTAGCGAGCTCGCGCTTGCTGACCTCCCGCCTGTAGTGCTCCAGCAATACACTTATCTGCCCGATTATGTTGCGCCGGCTTGAAGTTTTTAGGAAATATGGTACGGCGATGGCCAGTGCTTCTCAACAAACAATCCTAGCTTCTTGACCGACTCCACGGCTTGTTGTATGTGGGTATTAGCGCTCACTCCTATATACATGTAATAGTCATAACCAATGTGTACATAAAAGCCTTCCTCGTTTTCAAGACGGCACCATACTGGCCGCTCGCGAAGCATTTCGCGACAGATCTCTACAGCTTGCGGCACTGAAACATTTTGCCCCTCTTCAAGTCTCCCTTGCGGCATGGCATCATGAATTTCCAGACCAACTACGTGCAGGCTATTAATTCCGGCGGCGTCTGCAAAGATTCTAACCGTCGTGAGATAGACATCCTCGACTTTCTGATACTCGGCCAAAGTGAGCGTTCCGTCGGCAAAAACCTTTCCGACGTCAGAGATGGATGTCCATTCGTCCTTCAAGTATGCGCCGCTAGCAGCAAAATACGAGGGATTGTACTTGGTAATCCTGTAACCTTGCATGTTGTTTGAATTCAACGCTACACAGCTTCCTCGGGTTATTGTTTCTGATTCTCTACTGCTTAGCAGTCGTAAAACTTGGTCGACATTTTGCATAAAGCATGCTCTAAAGGAACGGTAGTGCCAAGGGGTGCACCGCAGTTTCGTCGGGCTGGAATTCCATATTGGCCACGCCTTGCTGACGCCATCGCCATCCAGCGTCGTATAGAGCGAGTGCTCCTGCGGTGAAGGCCAGGTCGCGGCTCAATTCGGAGCCTCCGAAAACAATATTGGTGGCTCGCACGGGTCGGCTGACAAAGCCGCTCCAGTCCCGCCTGAGGCGATCGAACAACTTAATGAGGTCTGAGTCATGCGTGCGAATGTCGTGTTGAACGAGGTAGAGGGTTCGCTCCTCCGCCTGGGGTCGTTGGAGGCGTATACCCTCTCCCGGCTCATCCGGGGCACCTCCAGCGTGACATGTCAGATAGACATACCGACGATCGAAGGCCGTGCGTAGGTTAAACCTTTGGACAGCCTGAGCGACTAGCCGCTCGAACTCATCCGGCGTCATGAACAGCTGTGCTCGTCGATCCACGTCCAGAATTATTGTCTACATTCCGCGACTGCCACAACTGAGCTCATTTTCGATCATCCATGAGGGTGAGCGTTACTTTGCCAGGGCCACGTCGATGTTATGATGGTTGTATGAAGAAGCGTCGCATCACGCTGAACCTGAGTGAAGACGTCTGCAATGCTTTGGAAGGGGTGGGTGGGCGAAGCCTCTCGGTCGTTGCAGACGAGGCTCTTGCCGAGGCATTGGCGAGTAGGGCCCATCGTACCGCGCTTCTCGGGTGGCTTGATGAGCTAGACGCTGAACACGGCGCCGCCGATGCTCATACGCTTGCTGCCGCCGATGCGTTGCTCGATGCGGCGGGACTGGACTCGTTCGAGCACAAGCACGCCGCATGAGTGTGACCGTGGTCCTGGATGCCGCGGCCTTTGACCTGATCGATACATCGCGCGGAACTACCCTACGCGCCGTGCTGCGGAAGGCGATCGAGCGATCCGGTGAAGTGTGCTGCGCGGCAGTGACGCTTGCGCAAGTGTGTCGTGGAGTCTCCCGCACACGCCGTATCGAAGCTGCACTTGCGCGAGTGCATGGCGGAAAGCGGATTCAGGTAGTTCCTACCGATGAACGTTTCGCCAAGCTGGTCGGCGCCATCTTGTATCAAACCGGTAGTGGAAGCGACCGGCTAGCGGACGCTCATGTAGTAGCCGTCTGTTCGCGTGCGGATTCCGCCATCGTGTTTACCTCTGATCCGGGTGATATAACCGACCTTGCGGAGGCTATTCCCGGCACTAGGATAGTGGTCCGTGATCCGGCTGCCCCGCTGTGACCCACAGCCTTGCTGACTCTTGTCCGCATTCTCAGCAACTTCCTAGCCGGCATGCTCGATTTTTCGCCCCGGACAGGCCAGACTAAGGAGCTCTAAGGATCAGTCTTTAGCTGACATTAGCCCGTGTGGCAGCTACAGTTAGAGTATGACTACCACCTATGAGCTTCCCAATGATCTACAGCTATCAGAATTGGCTGTAGATGCGGTTGAGCATGGCCAAGTGGTATACCTGACTAGGGGCGATGAGCGGGTTGCTGCTCTGGTGCCACCTGAGGTGGCTGCTTCGGCTGAGGCGGTGAGTCGACTCGTTGAGGATCAGATTGACTTGGCACTTATGCGAGAGGCCCGTGAGTCTGGGCCTAGCATCCCATGGGAGCAGGCTCGGAAAGAGTTAGACCTGGCGTGACCTATCGACTTGAAAGTAAAATCCGCAGCGCTGAAATACATTAAAAAGCTTCCGAAGCCGGATCGTCAACGGATCGATGTCGCAGTTCTCTCATTGGCTGAGGATCCACATCCACACGGCTCTGAACGTCTGACTAACGGCGTGGCGCAGTGGCGCGTCCGCGTTGGGGATTGGCGCATTCTTTACGACGTGTACGAGGATGTACTTGTCGTAGACGTTGTGCGGGTTGGTGCCCGCGGCGGCGTCTACAAGTAGGCGACCACCCGGGGATTTCACTGGTATAAAGCTTGCCCATCATCATGTTGGCGGACCTCTGGTCCGTGATCCGGCTGCCCCGCTATAACCTCCGGCCACGGTGGCTGGTCGGTGGTCGAAAGCCCCACCTCGGTGCCCGCGGCGGCGGGATGGGGTTGCGCGGTTCGGCTATGCCTAGGCGGGGTACCAACGCTGGAGTCAGTATCCCAAATCCGGTGAGGGCGCGGATTCGGTCATGCATGCTGAGCTGATCGATGCGACACGGTTTGGCGGAAGGGAAAGTCTCGTTCAGTTCGTCGGCGTGCTCAACCACGAGCTGCCCAAGCTTGCCCAGTGTGGGCGCCTCTCCTAGCGCGTCGAACTGGGTCATATCGAACTCTGTTGTTAACAGGTGGCATTGATTGCTGAACGCTGGAATGTACCCCAGCGAATGGCCGGGACGGCTATGCGGTCTCCACCCCACAACTCCGCAATGGACGGTGGGAACGAGTAGGACAAGCGGGTAACGCACCCCATGGGTTGGGTCGTCGCGCAGCGGACACTTTGGTTTGCCGAACGCCTGGCGCAGCTCGGCATGTAGCTCGGCGAAGTCCTCTACCGGTTCTCGGACGCCCGCTTTGCGTTGGAACACCGAGCTCAGTATGAGCTCGTGCTTCAACGGCTCCCAGTCGTTGCTTTCATGTCGCACCATGCAGGGGCGCAGCATGAGGTCGTCCCGGTATGAGTAGACCCCCACGATGGAGCCTGTTGGAACTGGGTAACCGTGGCGTCGGTGTCTGCCTCGTGCTCGATCGTGCTCTTGAAACAGCACCCCATAGATGTGGCGATCTAGCATCGCTGCTCATCATCGCGGGTGCGCACAGCATTCGGGGCAGCTTCACCGAAATTTCTTTCGGCGAGAAGCTGCCCCGAATCTAGGGATGACGGTTGCTATGGGAGTTGTCATGCGTTGCGTGGCTGTTTGCAAAGCTATCGGTATCTAGATCCAGGCATGGCCGGTTTGGGTGCATAGCGCAGTATTCGCAGCGAGTTTCATCTACACGGTTGAGCCGGCCAGGCCCGAAAGGTTCGGTCTGGGTAGCTAGCTGGATGTGACTAACCGGTGTTGCGCATGCCAGCGGCGATGCCGTTGGCCGAAAGAAGCAGTGCCCGCATCAGTTCACTGTCGTGCGCCTGCGCTGACTGACTGTCAGCCCGACCCTGCTCTGCCCGATACCGCGCCAGTAGGTCCACCTGAACGTGGTGCAGCGGCAGTAAATACCGCGACCGGACATTGAGCGTGCGGGCTAGCCCGGGCTGTTTCTCCAGCAACTCGCTTTGACCAGTGACCCAGAGCAGCTGAGAGACCGTACGCTGGTGCTCCTGGTTGATCAATTCAAAGATGTGCCGTTGCCGCTGCGGTACTAGGCGATCGACATAATGCGCCGCTATGTTCAGGTCAGTCTTGGCCAATGTCATTTCCACGTTGGAGATGAACGTAGCGAAGAATCGCCAATCTCGATGCATGCGCAGCAAAGCGTCCGCGTGACCCGCTTCACGCGCCGCGGCAAGACCGGTACCAACGCCGTACCACCCAGGCACAATGTGCCGGGTCTGGGTCCAGCCGAACACCCATGGGATGGCGCGTAGACCGCCAAGGCCCGCCGCGGCGTCGGGTCGTTTGGACGGCCGGGAGCCGAGGTTGAGGGCGCCGATCAGCTCGGTGGGTGTGACTGACCAGAAGTAATCGGGTAGCTGTGGATCTTCAATGAGTTGCCGATAGTTGCGCCGGGCAGCGCTAGCCACGGTCTCCATCACGTCTGCCCATGGTCCTTGCAGCGCGGCTGTGATGCTGCTGGGTACACGGTCAAGCACCGCTGAGCGCAGCACAGCGGCTACGGTGAGTTCAAGGTTGTGTCTGGCCAACACCGGCAGGGCGTACTTGTCGGAGATCACCTCTCCCTGCTCGGTGAGCTTCATCGCCCCATCTAACGTGCCGGGTGGTTGCGCCAGGATTGCGTCATAGGTGGGGCCGCCGCCGCGACCGATCGTTCCGCCGCGACCGTGGAACAGCCGCAGCTCAACCTTGTGCGCAGCCGCGACATCGTGCAGCTGCTGCTGTGCCTGATGAATCTGCCACTGCGAGGCGGCGATCCCGGCGTCTTTGTTGGAGTCGGAGTACCCCAGCATCACCTCCTGTACGTCTCCGCGTGCCGCAACGAGCGCGCGATAAGAGTCGATATCGAGCAGCTCGTTGAGTAGCTCCCCGGCTCTTCGCAACTCGTTAACCTCCTCCAGTAAGGGCACGAAGCCGATGCTGGCGCGCGCTGGGCGTTGCGCATCCGCCATCTCGATCAACCCTGCCTCGCGGGCGAGCACGATGGCGGCAAGCACATCGTCCACACCGCGAGTCATGGAGATTATGTAGGACTCGATGATGCCGGCACCGAACCGTTTATGTGCATCTGCAATAGCGGTGAACGTACCCAGCGTGCGCATGCCGGCCGCATCAAGACGCGGCTGCTGAGCGGATGCCAGCGGACGTCGGCCGCCCAGCTCCGCAATCAGCAGCTTGGCGCGTTCCTGCGGCGCGAGTTGGGCATATGGCACGGACAGCTCGCCGAGGGAATCGAAGAGCTGCGCTAGCGCGCCATGGTGGGCTGCGGCGTGTTCGCGCACGTCCATCGTGGCAAGTCCTAGGCCAAAGCTACGCAGTAATCGCTCGAACTGGGCGAGTTTCCCCGCGGCAACGAGTCCGCCGTTGTGGCCGCTCAGCGATTCGCGCATCAGGGTAAGGTCGGCAATCACGCCGTTGGCGTCCAGGTAGTCCCGCCGCCGATCATGCGGTGCGCCGGCGACAAGTCGGGCCCGTGTATTGCCGAGTTTCGCGCGTATCGCCCGCAGTTTGAGCCGATATGGCTCATGGGCGTTGACCCGTAAGTGCCGCGAGTTCAGTTCGGGTAACGCGGTCAGGTCGGCGGCGATGCTGTTGGTCAATGCCTGGCTGATGGGGGTTATCCGGTCCGAGATCGACAGCTCGTCAATGAGCTCGTCGACTTGCGCTTCCGCGGCACGAAGTCCGTACTCGTGGGCCAGATTGAGTACCTCGAGCGTGGCTTGGGGCGTGACAGCAGGGTTTCCGTCTCGGTCGCCACCAATCCAGGTACCAAAGCTCAGCGGCGCGGTGTCGGTAGGCGGGGTCGCGCCAAACTCTGCGAGCACCTCCCGCAGTTCGTCCAGTACGGCCGACGCTGTGTGTGCGTAGAGGTCGTTGAGGTAATAGACGGCGTTGCGTGCTTCGTCGGTCGGATCGGGGCGTTGAGCGCGTAGCTCATCGGTCTGCCACAGCAGGTCGATGAGCTCGGCGAGTCGATGCTGGGCACTAAGACTGCGATCGCCGCTAGCCAGCAGGTCGGCAATGCTGCGCAGCTTGGTAAGCGCCGAGCGCCGAGCTGCTTCGGTGGGGTGCGCGGTGAAGACGGGACGAACCGCGAGTTTTGCGGCGGCATCGGCAACGTCGGCCGTGCTGATTGTCCCGCCGTCCACGGCGGCCGCGATGTGGCGTGCAACGTGGCGTAGGCCATCGCCTTCGCTTTCACGTCGTGCCTCGAAGCTACGCCCACGATCCACTTGCTCGGCAACGTTGGCCAGGACAAAGAATGTGGAGAACGCGCGGACCAGCCGAATTGCGTCCGCGGTGGGTAGGCTCTCCAGCAGTGCCGCGGTCGCATCGGAATCCTCGCGGGCTAGCCGACGCACCTGTTCGACAAGGTCCAACAGCTGCGGACCAACTTGTCGGGTGAGTGTTTGGCCCAGCAGGTTCCCCACGCGCCGAATGTCCGCCCGAAGTGCCGCGTCAGGTGCGGCCTGGATTGTCATGGCTCCCACGCTAGCGCTACACCTAGCGGAATCGACATACTGGTTACCGACCGTTTCCTGATTGCAATACGTCCAAATTGTGAGACACCAGTCTCACTGGTTTGACTGAACACCACCTAGGATCTAGGGTCTCTAACTGTGTATAGCTCACAGATTCTCGTACTCATGTAGCGCGTCAGCCGATCCGGAGACGCGCTAGCCCACGTGCTTATTGCACGGGGGCTTTTTTATTGAGAAAAGGTGCTTGGAATGACTGCAACGGATGCTTCGCTGGCAAGCCGGCCGACCAACGGCGCTGCTTCTCTGGTGGCTTCTTTGGAAGCTGTCGGTGTAGAAGCGATATTCGGCATTCCTGGCGGCGCGATCCTTCCGGTATATGACCCGCTGTTTGATGCAAATCTGCGGCATATCTTGGTTCGCCACGAGCAAGGCGCCGGCCATGCGGCTACCGGTTATGCACAGGCCACTGGGAAGGTCGGCGTGTGCATGGCGACCTCTGGCCCGGGAGCCACTAACTTGGTCACACCCATCGCGGACGCGCAGATGGATTCAGTGCCGATGGTGGCCATTACGGGTCAGACCCCCACTAGCCTTATTGGTACTGACGCTTTTCAGGAAGCCGATATTTGTGGCATCACCATGCCGATTACTAAGCACAATTTTTTGGTGCAGTCAGCCCAAGACATTCCGCGTACCGTTGCTGAGGCGTTCCATCTTGCCTCCTCAGGCCGCCCCGGACCAGTGCTGATCGACCTCCCCAAGGATGTGCTGCAGAGCAGCACGACTTTCGCGTGGCCGCCGCTGCTGAATCTGCCCGGCTATAACCCCATAGTGACACCGAATGGCAAGCAAATTTCGCAAGCGGCGCAGCTGCTGAGTCAGGCCAGTCGACCAGTGCTGTATGTGGGTGGTGGCGTACTCAAAGCGCGAGCTGTCACCCAGTTACGGCAGTTAGCGGAACTTACCGGCGCTCCGGTGGTAACCACGCTGATGGCTCGTGGAGCGTTTCCGGACAGTCATCCGCAGCACCTGGGGATGCCAGGGATGCATGGCACCGTCTCCGCGGTGTATGCGCTGCAACGCGCCGATCTGATCGTGGCGTTGGGCACCCGTTTCGACGACCGAGTCACCGGCAAACTCGACAGTTTCGCGCCGAACGCAACTGTGGTGCACGCCGACATTGATCCAGCTGAAATCTCCAAGAATCGTCGGGCTGATGTTCCTATCGTGGGCGACGCCCAGCAGGTGATCGTTGCGTTGTTAGCCGCACTGGCTGATCAGCCCGACAGCGCTGGAGCGGCCGCCGTAGCGCGGCTAGAGGGGTGGTGGCGGCAGCTGAACAAACTGCGCGAGACCTACCCGTTGGGCTGGGAGCCGCATACCGACGGGACGATGGCGCCGCAGTATGTGATCTCCCGGCTGGGGGCGATCGCCGGTCCGGATACGATTTACACGGCTGGGGTAGGTCAGCACCAAATGTGGGCTAGCCAATTCATCCGATATGAGAAGCCCTACACCTGGTTGAACTCCGGCGGTCTCGGCACTATGGGCTACGCCGTGCCGGCAGCCATGGGCGCCAAGCTGGGTCGCCCGGAAACCACCGTCTGGGCGATCGACGGCGATGGCTGCTTTCAGATGACTAACCAGGAGCTTGCTACCTGCGCGATTGAGAATATCCCGATCAAGGTCGCCGTAATTAACAACGGCAACCTGGGCATGGTGCGGCAGTGGCAGACCTTATTTTATGACAAGCGCTATTCCAACACTGACCTTGGCACGGTGAACCGAATACCAGATTTTGTGAAGCTCGCACAGGCGCTGGGCTGCGTTGGTTTGCGATGTGAGACTGAGACTGATGTGGACGCCACGATTGATAAAGCCATGCAGATCAACGACCAGCCGGTGGTAGTCGATTTTGTGGTGGGGAAAGACGCACTGGTCTGGCCAATGGTGGCCCCCGGAACGGGTAATGACGAGATTATGGCCGCACGCGGTGTGCGGCCTGAATTTGATGAGGATGAGTTCTAAATGACGATCGATTCGCGGGCGGCTGAGCGGCACACGTTGTCGGTCCTGGTCGAGAACAAACCGGGGGTGCTTGCACGGGTCGCAAGTTTGTTCTCTCGACGCTCGTTCAACATTGACTCCTTGGCTGTTGGTGAGACCGAGCATCCGGATGTTTCACGGATCACGATCGTGGTCAATTGCGAACATCGCCCACTCGAGCAGGTCACCAAACAGCTGAACAAGCTGGTGAACGTGATCAAAATTGTGCAGCTGGATCCGCAGGAGTCGGTGCAGCGTCAATTGTTGCTGGTGAAGGTGCGAGTCGAGGGCGCGGCACGGTCACAGGTGTTGGAAGCAGTTGGGTTGTTCCGCGCCAAGGTGGTGGATGTGGCGCCGGATGCGCTTACCATCGAGGCGACCGGGGACGGTCATAAACTCGCCGCGTTGTGTCGCCTACTAGAGCCGTTCGACATTTGCGAACTGGTGCAGTCTGGTGTGGTGGCGATCGGGCGAGGCGCCCGTCCCATCCGTCCTTTTCCCTGAAATCGCCCTCAGAGCGACCCAATTCCGGACGTTTTCGCTGAAAAAGTCCCTTACGAGAGGAAGTAAAGATTCATGTCAGCCGAAATTTTTCATGACTCCAACGCAGATCTTGGATTTATCCAAGCCCGAAAGGTGGCGGTACTTGGCTACGGAAGCCAAGGCCACGCGCATGCGTTGAGCCTTCGCGATTCTGGGGTAGATGTCCGGGTCGGCCTTCCGGAGGGCTCTAAGAGTCGCGGTAAAGCCGAAGCTCAAGGTCTACGCGTTGTGACTCCTACCCAGGCCAGCGCGGAAGCCGACGTGATCATGGTGCTCACGCCCGACACTGTGCAGCGCACGGTGTACACCGAAGCGATCGAGCCCAACCTGTCGACGGGTAGCTCAGCAAACAAGGCGCTACTGTTTGGACACGGCCTCAACATCCGTTACGGCCTGATCAAGCCCCCGGCTAACGTGGATGTGGCGATGATTGCGCCCAAGGGCCCCGGCCACCTGGTGCGCCGCCAGTTCTCCGACGGAAAAGGCGTTCCCTGCCTGGTTGCGGTGGAGCAAGACGCTTCGGGTACCGCGCTCCAGCTAGCGCTCTCCTATGCCAAAGCGATCGGGGGAACCCGGGCCGGGGTGATCAAGACCACGTTCAAAGAGGAGGCTGAGACCGACTTATTCGGCGAGCAGGTCGTGCTCTGCGGCGGTCTCAGTGAGCTCATTCGCGCGGGTTTTGAGACGCTCGTTGATGCTGGTTACCAGCCCGAGGCGGCCTACTTTGAGTGCCTGCACGAAGTGAAGCTCATCGTGGATCTTATGTATGAGGGTGGCCTGTCGCGTATGTGGTACTCGGTGTCTGACACCGCGGAATTCGGCGGCCTCACGCGCGGCCCCCGTATCGTCACGGATGAAACGCGGGCGGAGATGAAACGCGTCCTAGCTGAAATCCAGGACGGCACCTTCACCCGTGAGCTCATTGCCGAGGAAGACAGCGGCCGGCCTACGTTCGCCAAGCTGCGCGCCGAGCAGTCAGACCATCAGATTGAGTCGGTTGGTGCTGGTCTGCGTGACATGATGGCCTGGATGAAACCATCTGTCGATTGAGGCGACTCAAACCGCGTAGAGCTCGCGTGAGCTGCTAATTCATCTCGTCGGGGTCAGGCTGTTCTGGTCTGACCCCCACGAGCCAAGCCTTCGGCTGTTGGCGAAGCAGCGAAGTTGCGGGAAGATGAAAGCACGTCAACCGACTCTTGTGTAACAAATCTGGTCATTCTCGCGCTAAATATACGATTCCTAACCCGCGAGAGGTGAATACCGTGACAACTCCTTCCTATGACTCTGCAGGACACCATCAGCAACCTCAGCAGCCCCCTATGCCGGCGGAGTCCATACCGCTAAAACGGAGCAGGACCAAAGTGGGTTGGATCATCGGAGGTGTAATTACGGGCGTAATTCTGCTGGCTTGTTGCGGACTGGGTAGCTTGACGTTCCTAGGGGCAGGCTCCGACTCCAAAACCGGTAGTGCAACAGGTACCTCTAGCGATAAATCGGTAAGTACGAATGAAGCGGCTAGAGATGGAAAATTTGAGTTCACGGCGCAGAAGGTGGAATGCGGCAAAGATCGCGTGGGGAGCCAGTATCTGAATCAGAAGGCCCAGGGGCAGTTCTGTTTCGTTACCCTAAGGGTCAAGAACATCGGGCAGGAAGCTCGTATCTTCGATGCTTCAAATCAGCGCGCCTTTAACGCCGCCGGCGACAAGTACCAAGCCGACAGCACAGCATCGCTATACGCTAACGAAGGTGGAGAAACTTTTCTCAAGGACATCAACCCGGGTAATGAACTAACCGGGATCGTAGTTTTTGACATACCTTCGGATAAGAAGCTGACTAAGCTTGAGTTGCACGACTCGGCTTTCTCCAGCGGAGCGACAGTGCGCTTATCCTAGAAAGAATTATTGATGACCGTAACTTCGTTGGGTCAGGTCGCTATGGCCTGACCCAACGAAGCTTGTCGTTCAGTTACTCGAAGCTAACGCTCTCCGATGGCGATGCCGTATTTTTCCAGCTCTGATTGCTGGCGTTCCAAGCTTGCGTCTTGCAGCGCGAGCAGCTGTGCGTAGACGCCGTCTGTGGCGGCTAGCTGCGATGGTGGTCCGGCTTCGTCTATGGTCCCTCCCCGAAGGGTGATGATTTGATCGACCCCTCCGATGGTGCTTAGCCGGTGGGCGATGACGATCGTTGTGCGTCCGAACATTAATCGTTCCAGAGCGTCTTGCACCAGCGCCTCAGAGCGGGAGTCCAACGCGTTCGTCGCCTCGTCAAGAATGAGAATCGGAGCATCTTTCAACACGGCCCGGGCAATAGCGATGCGCTGTCTTTGTCCGCCAGAGAGTTTGATTCCTCGTTCCCCAATCTGGGTCGAGTAGCCGTTGGAAAATTGTGTGATGAAGTCGTGGGCGTTGGCTGCCTGCGCAGCAGCGACAACCTCGTCTTCACTTGCCTCTGGATTTCCGTAGGCAATATTTTCTTGGATCGTTCCAGAGAACAATTCGGCCTCTTGAAACACGACACCGATGTTTTCTCGAACTGACTTCTGCGATACGCGATTGATATCTTGCCCGTCGATGAGGATCGAGCCTGCTTGCGGACTATATAAGCGCATGAGGAGGTTCGTGAGCGTTGTCTTTCCACCCCCGCTCTCCCCAACTGGAGCGAATTTTGCTCGGGGCTCGATAGTAAAGGAGATATTTTTCAGTACGTCCTTTCCTTCGCTATATCGGAAGGAGACGTCCCGGAACTCAATTTTTCCTTCCGTAACACTTAGATGTTTGTCGCGATGCGTGTCAGCTTCTTCGGCCTCCAGCCCCATAGCCTCGAAGAAATCTTTGCTACCTGCGACGGCCTGCTGGGTCTGGTCCACAATGAACGACAACGCGCTGAGTGGAAGGCGCAGCCCGAGGATGAATTGCAGCAGCATCACCATCTCTCCGATGCTGAAGCGGCTGTGATAGGTCTCGTAAATTGTGTAGAAAACCATGGCGAAAAATGCGAGTTCCAGAACTAATCGCCGGTAAACATCTTGGACGTGCCAGACCCGAGCCTGAGGGTATGTCTGGTCAACATATGACGTGAGATGCCGGTTGAAAAACCTCAGCTCCGTGGCTTCTCGCATGAAAGATTTGACGACTTTGACTTGTGAGACCGCCTCGGCGAATCTTCCACTCGCGACATCGGTGTGGAGATTCTTTTCCTTTTCATACACCATCCATCTTTTACTGGTCTTTAAAGTCATGA
>JBBSOC010000035.1:0-21599 GCA_038260095.1 Mycobacteriales bacterium
ACAAACACCTACACGTGGGCAATGATGGCACCAGAACTCCTGGTCAGATCGGGTCTCAACAACCATCGATCTACCAGGAGTTCTCCAACACCCAAAGCCACCACACCGCCCAACCATCCAGTTTCAAAACACGCTCTTAGACCGCTCGGGTAGCGGGCGTTCGCGTTGCGCCACCGTAGATAGGCATGCAGAGCCCGAGTCTGGACGACGAAGTCCTCGTCGTTCACGCTGAGCGGGCGGGAACGACCTCCCGCCCACCGAAGGTCCTAGACAGGACAGGCCGATCTCATTGAACCGGTGGATCACATCCCGGACGGTGTCTTCGTCAGCCTGCACCAGTCTTCGCGATGACCGGGACCCGGTTCCCGCCGGCCGAGGCAGCAGCATCATCTCGCGCCGGTAGCGTACCGAGCTGGTGCTGCCCCGGCGCACGATCTGCTGCAGCTTCCGCCCCTCCTGATCGGTCAACCTGCGCACACGGACAAGCTCAGCCACCACACCCCCAGCAGTCGGATCGGACGTCACCACACATCCAACCGTCACAACCGTCAACCCGCCGAACCTTCCCGGTCAGAGCACTAGAGGGTCGCCGTGACGGGGGTGCGAGAGCATAAGAACGATCACAAGGGACACAAGGTTTCCGCTGCGAACGGGCGAAGCTATCAACGCAAATGGAAGGAAAGCGTCACGTCGGGCACCCATACAGTGGCGCTGCGCTAACGGCGAGCGTCCCCGATATGGTCACCACATGATTGTGAGTCTATCTGGGGCTTTGCTCGCGGCCGTGTTCTTTGGCGTCGCATGTGTCCTTCAGGCGGCTGGGGCTCGTGCTACCACTGTGGGAGATGGGATAGACCCACGGCTATTGACGCGGCTGTTACGCCAATGGCCGTTTCTTATCGGCGTTGGGCTTGACGGACTCGGGTTCCTCGCCGAACTCGCCGCACTTCGCTCCTTGGCGCTATTTGTGGTGCAGGCAGCCGTGGCGGCGACGCTGGCGGTGACCGCTGTGGTGTCAAGCTGGGTGCTCAGCACCCGACTGAGAAGCGCCGAGTGGGTCGCGGTCTGCGGGGTCTGCTGCGGACTCGCATTGCTAGGGCTCACTGCCAGTTCCGAGAACGCCGCCCCCGTCTCGACCGCGTTCCACTATGGACTTTTAGTGGCCTCGATCTCCCTTGGCGTGCTGGGCGTGGTGACCACTGCGCTACCGGCGGCGCTTCGCTCCGCCGCGTTGGGTGGATGCGCAGGGTTATGTTTCGGTCTCGTCGCGGTTGCTGCCCGGACCCTCACTGATCTCGCCCCGATCAATTTAGTGCGCGATCCCGCCACGTATGCACTAGTCGTCGCGGGAATATTAGCGTTCTTGTTTTTCGGCACCGCGTTGCAGCGCGGCTCAGTAACGGCAACCACCGCGGCGATGATCATCGGTGAGACCGTCATTCCGGCTGGGGTCGGAGTGGCAGTGCTGGGTGACCATACGCGCCCCGGCTTTGGTCTCATCGCAATAGCCGGATTTGTGCTGGCCTTGGCGAGCGCGCTAACGTTGGCCCGTTTTGGGGAGCTCTCCGCGCCTACAACGTCAGACCCAGAGCTGAGCAGAAAAGAGCTGAAGTCGTGACCTTCGATACCGACACATGGCTAGCAACCGCATATGTCGATCCCGCCGTGTACGAGCTACGACCCGATTATCGCGCACTACTCGTGGTAGCCGACGGGTTGGTTCCGGGAGCTAGCGACGCCACGAGCGAAGCGATTCTCGCCAAAGCGGAGCAGGAAGCTTTAACTCTGCTCGATAACACTTCGGCAATCGAACATCCACATGTGCATGCGTGGCGGGAAACGTTCCGCGCGTTCGGAGCCAAACCGCAGCGCACCCGTCCTAGCGTTGAGGCATTGCTGCGTCGCGTTCCGGAGGGACTGCCTCGCATTGACCGACTCACCGACGTGTATAACGCCGTCTCTATTGCCTACGCAATTCCACTCGGCGGTGAGGACATTGACCATTACCGTGGTCCTTTGCGCCTGGTGCGTGCCACCGGTGACGAACCGTTCGACACGACCGAAGGCGGTCAGCCAGCGGTAGAGCATTCCACCGCCGGGGAGGTCGTGTGGCGCGATGATGCCGGTGTTACCTGTCGACGCTGGAACTGGCGGCAGTGTGTCCGCACCCGTCTCACACATGCCACGACGCGAGCGGTGTTCATCCTCGATGCGCTAGCTCCCCTCTCCGGCGATGCGCTGAGCGCCGCTGGCGAGGCGCTGACCGATGCCCTCGCGGCCACTAGCCCCAAAGTTCAACTCGCTAGCAGACTGCTCGCCCACAGCTAAGGAGCAACATGTTTAGAGCGCAAGTACAAAGGACTTTAACTACCCTGCTCAAGAGAACTAAAAGAAAAACAGTCCGGAGTGGTGACAGTAGCCTTACCGATGAGTTAACGTTAGGTGCGCGACCCCGTGCAGCGAAAGAGCCCCTGGGCTCGATGATTGCGATCATCTAGCTGGACGGGGATTCGTGCTTTTCTGAACTAATAAAACTGCTGGGCGCCAGGAGCAAAGAGATCAAATTGGCTATAAATCTTGTCCTTGACTTGGTCTAAGTACGAGCTGTCTCCTCGCTCCCAATACCGAGTAACAGCCCACGTGCAATAGTCCACCGCCTACAGAGCGAAGTCGCTCTCGTCTCTCCAAAACGCGAGGGTTCGCTTCACGCGAAAGCTAACGCACTGCGTTAAGACATCCTCAATAGCCTTACGGAACGCGGCCCGCTCCCTCTTGGTGCCAAGCTCGGCTGCTACCACCAAAAGTTCATCCTCGGGCATCAGTACCTTCGGTGCAATGTACTTGAGGTGGTAGTACCAGGCGTGTTGGAAGAATGCCACTATATTGGGGCGTATTCGCGGCTCTGCCTTCGACTTCTCAAGCAACGTCACATCAACTCGGAAATTCATCTCCTTAAGTGCCGCAAATACCGCGTCGCGAACCCTATAACTATCTGTGCATGCGTGAAAAGTCGAGTCAAGCCCGTAAGAGTGCCAGGCGAGTTCGTCTCGTACCAGGGCTAGCACTTGCCGTAAATGTCCGAGTTCAGCCGGTTCAATCACCAGGGTTCCTACTGCGAAATACTTCGTGACGTGAGGCGATGTCCGAAACTGTAGGTCACCGCTCTCGTCTGAAAACATATAGCGACGTGGCATTGCGGTACCTTCCTTAATAAGGTGCTCCATATGTGAAGTGAAGCAAACTTATAGGAATGCGGTCGCCACACCACCACGAAGAGTTCAATCTAAGATGAAGAGTGAGAGCTAGAGTCGATGAACGAGCCGAGGCCGTGACTAAGGAGCACCATGTTTGTCATCTCCGTTGAACCTGGCGAGGAAGTGCTGGCAACCGTCGCACAGCAGGCGCGGGAGAGGGGCGTTGTCAATGGCGCCATCGTGTCGCTGATCGGCGCGGTGGATGCGGCATGCATCGGCAATATGCCGAAGAATGACCCGCAAGGCGACGTTCTGACCGAATACCGGGAGCCGATGGAGCTGTCGGGCACGGGCGAGATCACCGATGGCAAATCGCACATCCACTGTGTGCTCAGCGCGCAAGATAACAGCACGTTCGCCGGCCATCTGCACTGGGCCACTGTGGGAAATTGGTTCGTGCGCGCCTACGTGGTCGCGATGTAGCGCGGTCCAGCTCATCGAATTAGCTATGTGGCAATACAACTCAGGGGCGCCTGAACAAACTGCTCGGTGAGGCCTGTGTACGTGAACTCATGCCGATTCCCCGAAATTGTTCTGCCGCCAGGCCTCGTACACCGCGATGGCGGTGGTGTTGGCCAGATTGAGGGACCGAGAAGCAGGCATCATCGGCAGCCGGAGGCGGGCAGTAACCTCGGTAGCATCGAGTACCTGCCGAGGCAGACCGGCCGATTCCGAACCAAACAGCAGCACATCCCTCGGAACATATGCGACATCGGTGTATTGACGAGTGCCGCCATTGGTGAAAGCGTAGACGTTCGCCGGCAGCAGTACCTGCCACGCCGCAGCCAGATCAGGATGAACGCGAACCGTGGCAAGGTCGTGATAATCCAAGCCGGCTCGGCGCAAATGTGCAGCGTCCATCGAGAAACCTAGCGGCTCCACCAGGTGCAACTCGCATCCGGTGTTGGCAGCAAGCCGAATCACATTGCCAGTATTGCCAGGAATCTCCGGCTGGTAAAACATAATGCGAAACACCTGCTCACCGTAGACGGCGTTTGGCTACCCGAAAGCAGAGGGCTGACAGCCACGAGGGACCTTGATGGGCATCGCCAACCTCGAATAGCAGCCACTGCCAGGAGAGCTCACCGCGCACCAAATCGGCGAGATTCAGTCTGAAGCCGGGCGCCAAAGTTGTAGACGCGGCACGCCAGGTGGTTCGAAGCCTAGTATCTGGCCATAAAAAGACAGCTCCGCTTCGCGCGAGTGTATGAGCGTCTCCGCGCGGCGGAAGCCGTGGGATTCGCCGGCATATGCTAAGTACGCGTGCGGGATGCCCTTGGCGAGCATCGCGTCTCGGAACAACTCTGCCTGCTCAGGCGGGACCACCGAGTCATCGAGACCCTGCAGGAGCAGTACCGGACAAGACAGCCCATCGACGTTGCCCAACGGAGCGCGCTGCTCATATAGTGCACGGGCCTGGGGCAGCGGGCCGATCAGGCCGTCGAGGTAGCGCGACTCGAAGTCGTGGGTGTTCTCGGCGAGCAGCATCGCGTCCGCCACCCCGTAGTAGGAAGCGCCGCAGGCGAAAACGTTAGTACAAGTGAGCGCGGCTAATACTGTCCAGCCGCCTGCCGAGCCGCCTTCAATGGCCAACCGGTCCCGGTCGGCCAGGCCGGCGTCGACGAGTCCCACAACCGCGGCGACCGTGTCCTCCACATCAACCACGCCCCACTGCCCGCGAAGCCGCTCGCGGTACTCACGCCCGTATCCGGTAGATCCGCCGTAATTCACGTTGACCACCCCGATGCCGCGGCTGGTGAAGTACGCGATGGTCAGATCGAGAACGGGCAGAACGTGTGAAGTCGGGCCACCGTGTACGTACGCCACGTACGGCGGCAGTTCACCTTCAGGGGCTTGGAAATCCGGATTGCGCGGTGGGTAAACAATGGCGTGTACGTCGCGACCGCCGGGACCGCTAAAGGTCACGGATCGGGTCTCGGGTAGATACCGGGCATCGGGCAGCACGCCGATGGATTCCCGAATAACCTCCAGATCTGCAGTAGATAGGTCCAGCAGCCGCAGTCCCTGAACGCTGCGCGGTCCGACGCTAACCAGCGCCACCGAGCTGCCAGACACCCCGGCGAGCTGCAGTTCGGTGAGGTCGCCGAGGTCAACGTCAGTCAGCGTGCCACCTCGCGGGTCGAGCACGCCCAACCGATCGGTGCCGTGAGTACGGACGGTGAGCAGCCGGCCGTCTGGGAGCACTGCATACCAGCATGCCCCCAGCATCCACGGCGGCCCGGCAAAGTCCGCCTCCATGGGATAGAGCGGCTCGGGCTCCCCGGGCACGGACGCGTCGAGCCAGTAGAGGTTCCACCATCCGCTGCGGTCACTGATGACATAGAGGTGCGTGTCGCTGGTCCACTCAGGTTGGAGCACCGACTCGGTGCTCGAGCCAATCAATGTTCGTGGTTCTCCGCATGTTCCATCTGCTGCGAGGTCTGCGATGCGCAGCTCAGTGCCGTCCCACGGCATCTGCGGGTGGTCCCAGGCGATCCACGCCAACCGCCGTCCGTCCGGAGACAACCGAGGGAAAGCGAGGAAATGCGAGCCTCCGACGACCGACCGTATCGCGTCCGGATTGTCCGCGGCGGAACCGTCCAGTGGCACGGCCACGATGTCACGCGTGATCGCGCCGTCCGCCGCGTGGCTCTCGCGGACACACCAAACCTCGCCTTCCCGCTGCACGGCAAGCTCGGCATAGCGTTCCGCCGCCACGGCGTCGGGCTCGGGCGTCAAAGGCTGTGGCTGTGCCTCACCCGCCCGGATTCGATACAGTCGCTGATCGCTGAACTCAGCGAAGATAAGCACATCGTCCGGCGTGGCGGTCCACGCCCCTCCCCCGTATTCATGCACTCGCGTACGAGCGTTCCACGGTTTCGGCAGGACGTCCACCACAGTGCCGTTCTCGTTGCGACGGCAGACCGCGTATCGACCGCCCTCGACCGGGCGTAACTCAGACCACCACACCGCTTCAGCGGCGAGCTGTCCACCATTAATCGGGCGCTCGTCAGCAGCTAGATCCCGCGCGCTTAGTGGAGATATCCAAGATCCGTACGGTGCTGTTGTCGCCATATCCGCGATGGTACTGAGTTTGGCGATGCAGTGTGTGGACGCGGTGTGGCTCCCACTCACGTTTCCTGAAGCACCGACAAAACGTTGCCGGCGGGGTCGGTGAACCAGGCGATTAAGGGACCACCTCCGCGGAAGATGCCCTTGTCGTCGGCCTCGAGGTTGTCGTAACGCTCAAAGCGCACGCCGCGAGAGGCCAACTCATCTACCACTGCCTCAATGTCGGGGACTGGGAAGTTGAGGATCGTGAATGACGCCGGGGTGTGGTCTGGTTTGGGGTAGATCAATATGTGCGCACCGCTATCGAGCTCAATATTCAACAGACCGGCCATCTCAGGAACTTCAGAAACCCGAAGGCCGAGCGTTCCGCCATAGAACTCTTTCGCCGCGCCAGAGTCGTTCACAGCGAAACCACTGAAAGCCTTGGTGTTGGTAAACATGATGACTTCCATTCTTAATTTAGTTACTAATCAGTAGGGCCATGTGCACCGTACCTCAGCATTAGGCACATTGATCCTGCTGAAGCTGAACCGATGCTGAGCGCTGAATTTGCACTCTCCCATTAGATGTACATCGCCGGATCCACCCACATATCAGGACGCGGCGTTCCTAGCTGCTCGGGCGCAGTGCGGGGTCGCGCTACCGCGGGGATACCGACCACGATGGAGTCGGCAGGCGCATCCTTGACCACAACGGCGTTGGCCCCAATCACGCTCCTGGCTCCGATGCGCACTGGACCAAGCACGCGAGCACCCGCACCAATGATTACACCATCTTCGATGGTGGGATGCCGCTTAACCTTGGCCAGGCTTCGGCCGCCCAGGGTGACGCCGTGATAAATCATCACGTCGTCACCCACCTCGGAGGTCTCTCCGATAACGACACCCATCCCGTGATCGATGAAGAAGCGACGACCAATCTGGGCGCCAGGGTGGATCTCCACGCCGGTAAGGAACCGGGAGAACTGAGCCAACAAACGAGCCGGCAGCTTGAACCCACGACAGCGCCACATCGCATGCGCAAGCCGATGTGACCAGACAGCATGTAGCCCTGGATATGTCAGAAAAATCTCTATGCTGCCCCGCGCGGCTGGATCCTTGCTACGCGCGGTAGCGATGTCTTCGCGCAGCCGCCCAAGTATCCCCATCTCAGTCGCGGATGTGGTCGTAAAGCACGGTGGAGATGTACCGCTCGCCAAAATCACATACGACTGCCACTATGAGCTTGCCCGTATTTTCTGGTCGCTTTGCCAGCTGCAGCGCGGCCCAGACAATGGCGCCGGAGGAAATGCCGCCCAAGATGCCCTCATCAGTACCAAGTTGCCGCGCGACTGCAACTGAATCCTCGATGCTGACGTCGATGATCTCGTCGTAAACCTTGGTATCCAGAATTTCGGGCACGAAGTTAGCGCCAAGCCCCTGAATCTTGTGCGGGCCCGGCTTTCCGCCGGTAAGGATCGGCGAATCCGCCGGCTCCACCCCGACAATCTGCACGCCCGGCTTGCGCGCTTTGAGTACCTGCCCAACGCCAGTGATCGTACCTCCGGTACCAATACCGGAGACGAAAATGTCGACGCCGCCATTGGTGTCGCGCCAGATCTCCTCGGCCGTGGTCTCACGGTGGATGGCTGGGTTGGCTTCATTGGCAAACTGCTGCGCCCAGACCGCATTCTCGGTACTAGCGACTATCTCTTGCGCCTTCTCCACCGCGCCCCGCATACCGGCAGGTCCTGGAGTGAGCACAATCTCTGCACCATATGCCCGCAGCATGACGCGACGTTCGGTGCTCATCGTCTCGGGCATAGTGAGGATCACCCGGTACCGGCGGGCCGCGCCAACCATCGCCAGCGCTATGCCAGTGTTGCCGCTGGTTCCTTCCACTATTGTCCCACCCGGCTTGAGCGCCCCAGAGCTCTCCGCGGCATCGATAATCGCCACACCTATCCGGTCTTTCACGCTGTTGGCCGGATTGTAGAACTCCAGCTTCACTGCAACGGTGGCGTCGAGCCCCTCAGTAAGTTTGTTCAGTCGCACCAACGGAGTGTTGCCAATTAGCTCCGTGACGTCATTAAAAATCCGCCCTACCATCAACATACCTTTCGTTTCGTCGAGTGCCGTTGTGGAGTAAACGGCGAGATGCGGCCTTTTCATCCCAATACGCAGCCTCTATCTAAACAGTCCCTACCGCCATCAACTGTCCGAAATGTCAAAAATAACTGAGGTTTATTCGCAGGAAATACCGCGGCAACCTGACCGTAACGCGACAGCAGTAAAGGCTATCCGGTAGCGTCGCGCCCGTGACTGGCCTGCCAGGCGGCATCACCGCCTGCCTCTTCGACCTTGATGGCGTTCTCACCAGCACTGCGAGTCTCCATCGCGCTGCCTGGAAAGAGACATTCGACCCGGTACTCGCCGCACATCAGGGTGCGCACGTACGAGAATTTAGCGACGATGACTACGCCCGCTATGTAGACGGCAAGCTTCGAGCCGATGGGGTGCGGAGTTTTCTCAGCTCCCGTGGCCTTGAGCTTCCGGAGGGCACTCCCGAAGATCCAGCCACCGCCGAAACTATCTACGGCCTCGGAAACCGGAAAAACCAGATGATGTTGGATGTGATCAACTCTCGCGGTGTGCAACCTTTTCCGGGTTCAGTTCGGTATCTAAAAGCAGTGCGCGACGCGGGGTTGGCGATAGCAGTTGTGACATCGTCAGCTAACGGTGAGACCGTGCTTGCCGCGGCCGGCCTGGAAAAATTCATCCAGGCTCGAATCGACGGTGTGTATATTTCCCAGCATCAGCTACCTGGCAAGCCAGCCCCAGACTCGTTTCTCGCCGGAGCCGCCGCGCTTGACGTAGATCCCAGTCACGCGGTGGTGTTCGAAGACGCCCTTGCCGGTGTCTCTGCCGGCAAAGCAGGGCGTTTCGGCTACGTCGTGGGCGTAGACCGGCTGGGCGAAGGCACCGGCCACGCCGACGCGCTGCGTGAACATGGCGCCGACATTGTAGTTTCTGACCTCGCGCAGCTACTGGAGACATAACCATGACCAACGAACACTGTGACTCAAATACCGGCTACACGATCGCGCCGTGGGAGCTGCGCTGGTGTGGCCTCGACGTCGAGCAGCTCGCACGCACCGAATCCACGTTTGCGCTGTCTAACGGACATATTGGTATGCGAGGCAATCTAGAGGAGGGCGAGCCCCGAGGGCTACCGGGCACATACCTCAATGGCTTTTTCGAATCCTGGCCGCTTACCTACGTCGATGGTGGGTACGGTTACCCCGCGGCGGGTCAGACCGCGGTAAACGTCACTGATGGAAAAATCATTCGGATTTTAGTCGCGGACGAGCCGGTCGATCTACGCTACGGCACCACCACAGCCCACGAACGTGTACTTGATTTCCGTACCGGGACACTGCGCCGCAGTACTGACTGGACTTCGCCGACTGGACGCCGGATCCGGATCACCAGCGAGCGATTGGTCTCCTTCGCACAGCGTGCGGTCGCAGCAATCCGCTACGAGGTTCAACCGCTGGACGAGCCGCTGCAGATCGTGGCGCAGTCTGACCTACTCGCCAACGAGCCCATCGAGGCAGGACCAAGCGGAGAGAATCTCACGCTCACCGACCCTCGGCTTGGGGCCGATCTCAAGGCAACGTTGGTGGCCGACTTTGCTAAAGCAGAGGACTACGGCGCCGTGCTGGTGCATCACACCACCCGCTCTGGGCTGCGAATGGCAGCCGCGATGGACCACGAGCTACATGCCGAAGATGGAGTGCGCACCTCCGTCCACGCTGAGGGCGACCTTGCGAGGCTTACCGTTGCCGCCGACGTGCCCAAAGGCGGCACTCTACAGCTCACCAAATACTTAGCCTACGGATGGTCGAGCCAGCGCTCGGTTCCAGCGCTTCGCGCCCAGGTAGATGCCGCACTGGCTGGTGCCATGCATTCAGGTTGGGACGGACTACTCGCCGAACAGCGGGCCTACCTGGACAAATTTTGGGCCTCGGCGGACGTTGAACTAGACGGCGACGACGAGCTCCAGCAGGCGATTCGTTTCGCGCTTTTTCATATTTTACAGGCCGGCGCTCGCGGTGAAACGCGTGCGATACCGGCAAAGGGCCTTACCAGCCCTGGTTACGATGGGCATTCTTTCTGGGACGCTGAGATATTTGTGCTCCCCGTGCTCACATACACCATGCCTGAAGCTGCGCGCGACGCACTGCAGTGGCGCCATTCCATTCTGGATAAAGCGCGGGATAGGGCCAAGGTGCTCGGCCAAGACGGTGCCTTATTCCCCTGGCGCACCATCGACGGTGATGAATGCTCAGCCTACTGGCCGGCGGGCACTGCCGCGTTCCACATCAACGCTGATGTGGCGAATGCGGTATCACGCTATGTAGCCGCGACCGCCGACGGGGAATTCGACCACGACTACGGTGTGGAGCTGCTCACCGAGACCGCTCGTCTCTGGGTTTCACTGGGTCACCATGACCCACATGGTGGTTTCCGAATCGACGGCGTCACCGGGCCTGATGAGTACACAGCCGTAGTCGACAACAATGTATATACCAACCTCATGGCGCAGCAGAACCTCAACGATGCGGCGGCAGCCTGCAAGCGCCACCCCGACGTCGCGCAACAGCTAGGTGTTGACGCTAGCGAGATCGCTCGGTGGCTTAAAGCAGCAGATAAAATGGTCATTCCCTACGACGAAGTACTGGGCGTGCATCCTCAATCGGAGCGCTTTACTGAACACGATGAATGGGATTTCGAAGGTACGCCGCCGGAACGCTACCCGCTCTTGCTGCACTATGCATACTTTGATCTATATCGAAAGCAGGTCATTAAACAGGCCGACTTGGTGCTGGCGATGCACCTACGCGGGGATGCCTTCACTCCGGAGCAGAAGGCCCGCAACATGGCCTACTACGAGGCTCGCACCACTCGTGACTCATCACTATCGGCATGCACACAGTCGGTACTGGCGGCTGAAGTGGGTGACCTGCCGTTAGCCTACGACTACTTTGCAGAAACAGCACTGACAGACCTGCACGATCTGCACGACAATGTACGAAACGGAATACACATCGCGGCACTGGCAGGAACATGGCTGGCAATGGTCGCGGGCTTTGGTGGCATGCGTGATTACGGCGGCCATATCGCCTTCGCGCCGAGACTGCCGGCTCAGCTGTCTCGGTATGCCTTTCGAATGTGCGTGCGTGGCAGTCGGATCGGTGTGGAAGTCACCGAACAGGAGGCCACCTATCGCTTGCTCTCGGGTACGCCGATCCATATTGCGCACCACGGCAAGCAGATCACCATCGAGCCAGACAGCCCGATCAGCCTCTCAATTCCACCGGCACCCCAGCCGCCCGAACTACGCCAACCAGCTGGGCATAAGCCCATCCAGCGTGGTCGCAGCAAACCCGTCGTCGGACAACAGCACAATACGTCTGACCAGGCTATAAAAAGGTTTGATACTTTGGATTAGGTGCGGCCGCTCACCTTGTGTAGTAGGTGGCACATGTGGAGCAAGACCCCTCAACCAAGCAGTTCAGCGAAGCTAAGGGAGGTCACGATGACAACGTATGAAAAATCCATTGATGTTGCGGTGCCGGTTCGCACCGCATATGACCAGTGGACGCAGTTCGAATCATTTCCAAGTTTCATGGAAGGCGTGAACTGGGTACGGCAGCTCGACGACCGGCGCACCCAGTGGATGACATCCATCGGAGGTGTGGAACGCGAATTCGAAGCCGAAATCACCGAGCAGCACCCGGATGAGCGAGTGGCGTGGCGCTCTACAAGTGGACCACAGCATTCCGGCGTAGTCACGTTTCATCGAATTGACGACCAGACGACACGGGTACATTTACAGCTTGAACTCGAACCAGAAGGCGTGACCGAACACATAGGAGCGGCAACGGGAGTCGTTGGACACCGAATCGCCGGTGATTTGGGGCGATTCAAAGAATTTATTGAATCACCCGGTGGAGCCACAGGCGGCTGGCGCGGTGACATCGAGGCTCCTCCGCAGCACATAGCTGACTGATAAGCAAAGCCTCGCTAGTGCCGACTCCATAGTAAAACGTCAAGCACCAGCAGAGCCGCGACGGACAGCAGCAGCCCGGTACCACTCCACCCAAGAATGATGCCGGCAAGCGCAAAACCGGCCCCCTGCTCATTGCGTTTGACCATTTGACGGCGCGCAACGTGTCCCATGACAGCCGCCACCGGGCACGGCACCAGCAAACAGGAGGTGAGGCCGATGATGGCCAGGACAAGCGAAGCTACCGCGTAGCTGTTGGTTGGCCGAAAAGGCGGCATGTAGTACGGATAAGTGTGGGGATAAGGGTAGTACTGGGGCTGCGCCGGTGCGGCGTCCGGAGACGGCCCCACGGGATTGTCGTAGCTCATCGCACTCCTCTTCGTGTCACGGAAACTCGTGCCCAGTCGCCGAAAGGCAACGCGCTCTATCGGTCACGAAGTGGCACATCTGGTCGCGCATCGATGCCGGCTTCTTTGCGCTGCGCCGGCGGGATAGGAGTCGGCGCCCCGGTAAGCGGGTCCCCACCTGAGGCGACCTTAGGGAACGCGATTACTTCGCGAATCGACTCGGCTCCGCTCAGCAGCGCTACGATCCGATCCCATCCCAAGGCGACGCCGGCATGCGGAGGTGGACCGTAGGCAAACGCGTCGAGCAAGAACCCGAACTGCGACTCCGCTTCATCCTTGTCTAGTCCGATCAAGTCGAACACACGTCGCTGCAAATCCGACTGGTGAATCCGCACCGACCCTCCCCCGATCTCCCATCCGTTGCACACCAAGTCGTATGCGTCAGCCAGCGCGTACTCGGGTTCAGCGTCGAACCGGTCCATCCAGTCCGGCGTCGGTGCGGTAAAGGGGTGGTGCTCAGCCGTCCAGCCGCCGTTCTCGGTCGGAGTAAACATCGGGAAATCGACCACGAACAACAGCCGCCATGCGGAGTTGTCGATCAGATCACAGCGGCGGCCAATCTCCTGCCGTGCCGCACCGAGCAGTTCTAGGGAATGTCGCCGCGGACCCGCGGCGAAGAAGATCGCGTCTCCGGGCTCTGCCCCGACCAGCTCAGCCAGCCCAACCTTTTCGGTGTCGGACAAGTTTTTGGCCACCGGTCCGCCCAGGTCGCCGTCGGGTCCCACGAGCACGTAGGCCAAACCTTTGGCACCCCGAGCCCGGGCCCAGCCCTGCCAGCCGTCCAGCTCGGCTCGACTCTGCCCAGCTCCACCGGGCATCACCACAGCGCCCACGTGCGGGGCCTGGAAAACGCGGAAGCTGGTTTCGGAGAAGTACGCCGTGCAGTCAGTAAGTTCCTGTCCGAATCGGATATCTGGCTTATCTGAGCCAAATCGTCGCAGCGCCTCGGCGTGGCTCATCCGCTCGAACGGTCGAGGAAGTTCTACGCCGGCAACCTCTCGCCATAGCGCCACAACCACGTCTTCGGCCACGGCCAGCACATCGTCGCGGTTGACGAAGCTCATTTCCACATCCAGCTGGGTGAACTCTGGCTGTCGATCTGCCCGAAAGTCTTCATCCCGAAAACAGCGCGCGATCTGGTAGTACCGCTCCATCCCGGCCACCATCAGCAGCTGCTTAAATAGCTGTGGCGATTGCGGCAACGCATACCAGTGCCCCGGCTGTAGGCGTACCGGCACGATGAAATCACGTGCCCCCTCAGGCGTGGAGCGCGTGAGGTTAGGCGTCTCAATCTCGACGAAACCGTGCTGATCGAGCACCGAACGGCCCACTTTATTGACCTGCGAACGCATCCGCAGCGTCGCCGCTGGACCTGTGCGACGCAGGTCGAGGTAACGATGCTTAAGCCGAGCTTCCTCGCCGACCTCGTTAGCGCCCTGCCCTTCGATGGGAAACGGCAGTGTGGCGGATTCGCTGAGTACTCGCAACTGATTGGCGATCACCTCGATCTCGCCGGTGGCCAGCTCAGGGTTTTCGTTCCCGGCTGGTCGCCGCGAAACCTCTCCGGTCACTTGGACGCAGAACTCTGAACGCAACGTATGCGCTGTACCGTCAGTATCGTCCTCGCGTAGCACTACCTGTACATATCCCGAAGCGTCGCGTAGATCGATGAAGATCATGCCGCCGTGGTCTCGGCGCCGGGCAACCCAACCCGCCAGCGTGACGTTGCGCCCCGCGTCATCGATACGCAGCTGCCCAGCGCACGCGTTTCGATATTGTGGCTGAGTTGGCTGCGCTGACTGTTGCGCTAGCGCTTCAATACGGGTGGGAGCGGTGGTACCGGTACCGGCGGTCACAAGAGTTTCTCCTTGAGTGTTGCCACAATGTCCTCGGCCGCTACAGCGTGCTGTTCACCGTTGCGAAGATCCTTCAGCTGTACAACGCCCTGCTCGAGATCACGCTCGCCAACTACAGCAACGTAGAAGGCCCCAGAGCGATCAGCGGCCTTCATCGCGCCCTTGAGCCCACGATCACCGTAGGCAATATCGGTAGCAAGTCCAGCTGAACGTAGCCTGCCCGCAAGGGCGACAGCCGTGGATTTAGCCGCGCCAAGCGGAACTAGGAAAATCTGGCACCGCGCGGACTCGCCCACTTGTAGATTCTCGGCAGCCAGGGCCAGCATAGTGCGGTCTACCCCAAGCCCAAAACCCACACCGGAGGAATCCGGGCCGCCTACTGACGCTACCAAGCCGTCATAGCGGCCTCCGCCCCCGATCGCGGACTGGGCGCCAAGGCCATCGTGCTGAAACTCGAATGTGGTCTTGGTGTAGTAGTCCAAACCGCGGACCAGCCGCGGCGCTTCCTCCCAGACAACGTCAAGCGAGGTAAGGGCTTGACGAACCTGGTCATAATGTGTGCGACAGCTCTCACACAGGTGATCGACGACCAGCGGCGCGGTCACAAGCTGGGCGGCTACCTCGGGGCGTTTGTCATCGAGCACCCGTAGGGGGTTCAACTCGGCACGAGAACGGGTTTCGGGGTCAAGATCGCAACCTGCGAGGAACTCCTGCAGCAGCTGACGATAGGCGGGGCGGCACGCAGCGTCACCCAGCGAGTTCAGCAGCAACCGCACCCGCCGCAGTCCGAGCGCCTGCTGGCCGGCGACCGCCACGGCTATCACTTCAGCGTCTAGGGCAGGATCGTCCGTGCCAACGGCCTCAATGCCCACTTGCACGTGCTGTCGATAACGTCCAGCTTGCGGCTGCTCGTAACGGAAGTTCGGACCGGTGTACCAGAGCTTCACAGGTAGCTGTCCAGACAACAAATTGTGTTCCACGACCGCGCGGATCACACCGGCTGTGCCTTCAGGTCGCAGTGACAACGAGCGACCGCCCTTGTCGGTGAACGTGTACATCTCTTTGGACACTACGTCAGTGGATTCGCCAACGCCGCGTTGATACAGCGCGGCATCTTCAAACATGGGAGTCTGAATGTAGCTGTACCCCGCGCGTTGAGCGGCTGCGCTGAGCCTATCCACTACCGTCAAAAACGTGTTGGACTCCGGAGGGAGTATGTCGTAGGTGCCTTTGGGCGCGCTAAATCGAATCACTCGCCATAACTTACTGCCAGATGTAACCGCAGCCCGATCCGCCTCGACTCTGTCACCTTCTCAGCGATAACGAACTGCCTGCTAGCTAAGCGTACGACGTTCGAGCAGAAATACTGTGATGGCTCCGATCCTCTGTGCATGCTCAACTCTGAAGTTCTCCCGCAGAAACGACTTTTTGGCCGACAGCATCCGATAGAAGGGATCGTTGCCAGAGAAGTACCGCAGAAAGAGCCACGCACGCGGCACACCAGCTAGGCAACGGGTTACATCGACGCATTCCTTAGGGACAAGCCGGCCCACCTCCTCGGCGCTCTTAATCGCCAGCCCATCAGGGAGCTCAGACGAGGGAGGACCGTAATAGCGCAAAAGGTTTCTTGGGTCAGCCGATGACTGGTCAGCAAACAGCGCGACATCGCCTGGTTGAAGACGCGAAGAAACATAGCCGGCTACTGCTGGACCGTTAAAAGAATAATGACCAGCTTCACTACGAATGGCCGCGGGCATGGGGACGGCAAACAACACAAGTGCTACAAAAAATATCGCTGAATAGCGAATATCCATGGAAGCCAGCACAAGAGCGACAAGCAGTACAAGTACCGGAAGCACAAAATATATATAGCGAGCAACCCAGTACGACTGCGACCCAAGCATCGAGATGCAATAGAGCAGAACCGGCGGCACCAGCAACCAAGTTGCTAACAAACCCCGCATCCGCCCGGCGCGCTGTATCCCAACCAATCCCACAGCAAGAAGCGCACCTCCCAGTACCGCTGGGCCAGCGATACCGAGCGCATCAGGAAGCGCCGCCCATCCGGGCTTTGGTACCCACGCCAGCTGCCCAACCTGCTGGTGACCGAAATAGACCATCGGGGAGAGTACGAGCAGCGCGCCCGCTGCGCTGGACAGCCACCATGCCGGCTGTCGGCCGCGGTTGATCCACCAACGCTGCACCACGAAAACACCATGTGCGGCAAGCAACAACAATGCAATCACGCTGGTCGCGCCCAAAGCCACAACCGACGCACCATACATCAGCCACCGCCACCAACGTGACGCCTCGAACGCCGCTAGCAATGCCAGAGTCGCAAGCACAGCGAACATGGCGCTAAACGCTGCAACCCGCGCATCTTGTCCGGCCCGCGACACACCCGGAAGGACCGAAAACAACACACCGGCGAATAAGCCCACCCGCATAGAAAAAAGGCGGCGCCCTAACACTGCCAGCAGCGCCGCCGTAACCGTGACAGCTAGAACAGATGGCATCCGCAGCGACAGCTCTGAGTCACCGAACAGCCGTACCCAACCGTGCATACAGATGTAGTACGGCGCGAAAACCACATCTATATGATCAAATAGCTGCCACAGCTGCGACCATGAGCGCCGGGCCGCACTCCAGGTAGCCAATTCGTCTCCCCATAAGGAAGGACGACCCGCGTCGGCGAACGTGACAGCAAAGGTAACCGCAGCCGGAATAATCCAGTAGTACCGCTGGAGTCGTCGCAGCTGGTTGCCGGCCCGACCACGAACTCGATCACGCAACGGTGCGCTCTTCTGAACTGGCCTACCAATTCGTGTCGGTCGAGCAGCTTCAGCTTTGACCGCGGTAGGCATGACGACTCTTCCTGTTCAGTGCGGGCGGGGAGTGTCGAGAAACTCTACCAACAGCGACGCTCGGGAGATCCGCGCAACTTCGCGCAGCGACATTCGGGTATCGTGCAACCCCAGCCGCGGAAGTCAATTGCATACTCAACCGGCATCTGCGCGACGAGAGGAGTGGCACGTGCCATCTAAGGACCGGCAGCGTGAGATGGCACGCAAGAAGCTTGAACGCCGCATGGCATTGCGCGCGGCTAGCGCCCGCCGGCGTCGGCGAATTTATGCTGGTATTGGCGCTGGTGTCACTTTGATTGCTCTGCTGACAGTGACGATCGTGCTGGTCATCAACTCCGATGACGGCAAGGATCAATCGCATACCGCAATCTCCCCCACATGCGCCTATCTCGACGCGCGCGCCGGCAAGGACCACATCAAAGACGTCGGCAAACCCAGTACTGCGCATGTGCCCGATGCTGGGATCGCCAATGTGGCCGTGAAGACTAACTTTGGCCAGCTCGACTTGGCCTTGGATCGTGCGGCCGCGCCATGCTCGGTAAACAGCTTCGTACATCTGGTGAAGCAGGGCTTCTACGACAACACTCGCTGCCACAGACTGACTATCTCCGGCCTTTTCATACTGCAATGTGGCGATCCATTCGGCGACGGCCAAGGTGGGCCGTCCTACCAGTTTGGTGTGGAAAATACCCCGACCAACGATCACCCGCCGTATCCGGTAGGTAGTGTGGCAATGGCACGTGACCTTCAAGATCCCAATAGCAATGCCAGCCAGTTCTTCATCGTCTACAAAGACAGCCCTGAGCTCACCGCGCAATACTCACTCATCGGAAAGGTCGCCGGCGGATTAGACGTTATTACCGACAAGATCGTGCCGGGTGGCATCAAAAATGAAAAAACGCCTGGCTCAGGCGATGGCGAACCAGCCAAAGACGTAAAAATCAGCCAAGCCCAGCTGAAGTAGGTGCGCGAATATGCGACCTTAGGGAGCTCACTAGATAGATTTCCCTTGATGTATAACCAGCCTGAACTCACAGATTTTCGGTGACCCGATAGGCATCAAAAACACCGTCGACCTTGCGTACCGATCGCAGCAAATGCCCTAAGTGCGTGGGGTCGGCCATCTCAAATGTGTAGCGCGACACGGCTATACGGTCTCGAGTTGTGGTGAGGTTTGCGGCAAGAATGTTGACGCGTTCGTCGGAGAGTGCCCGACCGATGTCAGATAACAACCGGTGACGGTCCAACGCCTCCACCTGAATCTGCACCAAGAACACCGACCCCGCGCTGGGCGCCCACGCTACCTCAACAAACCGTTCAGATTCCCGGCGTAAGCTCACCGCGTTGCGACAGTCTTCACGGTGCACACTGACACTGCCGGTTCGGCTATGCGAGGAACGGGTCACAAAGCCAATGATGGCGTCCCCCGGCACCGGCGTACAACACTTAGCTAGCTTCGCCCAAATATCTTTAGAGCCCTGTACCGTCACTCCCGGGTCGGTGGGGCCTATGGGTCGTCCAGTGGCCGAGATGGGGGCAGACAGCTCCGCAGCGTCTTCGGTGACCCCTTCCGTGCCGCCCGAGGCAGCCAGCAGACGCTGAACCACCGACTTGGACGATACGTGATTCTCCCCCACCGCGGCATACAGCGCGCTGACATCGGGATAGTGCAGATCTCGCGCGATAGTGAGCAGCGCGTCCCCAGCTAACAGTCGCTGCAGCGGCAGATTCTGCTTGCGGATTACCTGATGCAAGGAGTCCTTGCCAGCGTCAATAGAATCTTCCCGCCGACTCTTAGCGAAGAACTGTCGAATCTTTGTGCGCGCCCGCGGGCTCTTGACGAAACCAAGCCAGTCCCGGGAAGGGCCCGCCGTGGGTGATTTGGAGGTGAAGACTTCCACCGTGTCACCGTTTGCTAGCGAGCTTTCCAACGGGACAAGCTTTCCGTTGACTCGAGCACCGATACAGCGGTGCCCGACTTCGCTGTGCACGGCGTAGGCAAAGTCGACCGAGGTGGATCCGGGCGGCAGCGCCACCACATCACCCTTCGGCGTGAACACATAGACTTCTTGGCCGCCCAAGTCAAAACGTAGCGATTCCAGAAATTCGCCAGGATCGGTTGCCTCCCGCTGCCAATCTAACAGCTGACGCAGCCAGCCCATATCGTCAATGTTCACCATGGGCCCGGTGATATCGTCCTTGGTGTCCTTGTACTTCCAGTGGGCGGCAATGCCATATTCGGCGGTCCGGTGCATGGCGTGGGAACGGATCTGGAATTCCACGGGCTTACCTTGCGGCCCGATCGCGGTGGTGTGCAGAGACTGATACATGTTGAACTTTGGCATTGCGATGTAGTCTTTGAACCGACCCGGCACGGGCTGCCATGTGGAATGAATAATGCCGAGTGCGGCATAACAATCTCGAACTGATTCGACCAGAATTCGCACGCCGACCAGGTCATAGATGTCAGAAAAATCGCGGCCGCGCACAATCATTTTCTGGTACACCGAATAGAAGTGCTTTGGTCGCCCGCTGATTTCAGCCCGGATCTTGGCATTCTTCAGATCCAGCTGCATCTGGTCGATGACTTCAGCCAGCTCACGATTACGGGCCGGAGCATGCTCATGCACCAGACGGGCGATCTCTTCGAACCGCTTAGGGTGTAGCGCGCTGAACGCCAGGTCTTCAAGCTCCCACTTCACCGTGTTCATACCGAGTCGGTGCGCCAACGGAGCGAGTACTTCCAGCGTTTCGCGAGCCTTTAACTTCTGCTTATCTTCGGCGACAAACCGTAGTGTGCGCATGTTATGTAGCCGGTCGGCGAGTTTGATCACCAGCACACGCGGATCACGCGCCATCGCCACGATCATTTTGCGGATCGTCTCGGCCTCGGCGGCATCACCTAAGTGAACCTTGTCGATCTTGGTGACACCATCGACCAGGTGCGCTACTTCCCCACCAAAGTCGGCGCCAAGCTGTTCGAGCGTGTAACCAGTATCTTCCACCGTGTCATGCAGCAGACCAGCCGCAAGGGTTGTGGTATCCATTCCCAGCTCGGCCAGAATATGCGCCACGGCCAACGGGTGGATGATGTAGGGGTCTCCGCTTTTGCGGATCTGCCCTCGATGAAACTGCTCAGCAACCTCGTAAGCTTGCTGAAGCAGCCGAATGTTGGCCCGCGGATGAGCGTTTCGATGGGTGGACGCCAGTGGTTCTAGCGCCACACTCAGCGCACCGTTACTGCTCCCCAGGCGGGCCAGCGCCGCCCTCATGCGACGAGCAGTCGGCCGAGAAGTGCTTTCGGTGCGTTCAGCCAATCCGAACCCCAGCCGAGCACCACCCCCCTGGACTTCTGACGGAGGCGAGCCAGCGCTGTCTTCGCCGACCACGTCTGAGGTTGCATCCGTGGACATGCCGCCCCTTCCCTGATGTCATAGACCACACGTCGTGACACGTGCCGGCTATCCGACGCTAGCTTGCCCTAAAGCCCCATGCTACGACTGATCGCTCCTGGGAGCGGCACACTACGGCGAGGTATTCCCTGATGTTGGCTACTCAGTGGCGTCCTCGTTTGACGCTAGGTACCCGACCATGCCTGCCTCGGCGGCGCGTTGCCGCACTCGAGGCGTTCATAGTTGCATCTCGATCCGCTTCTACTGAAGTAGCGGCAACTAATTCTTCGTTGGAGGCGCCGACATAACCGGCTCGGCCGCCGGACTCAGCCTTAATCACCGTCGCGACACGGCGCTTAAGCGCCGCATACCGCGGTTCGCGTTCTTTGAGATCCACCAGCCAGGGAGTGGCCAGAAATATTGATGAATACGTTCCGACTAGCAAGCCCACGAACAACACCAACGCAAGGTCCTTGAGAGTACCGACCCCCAACAGGCCAGCACCCACGAACAACAGGCCACCTACCGGCAACAGTGAAATCACCGCGGTGTTGATTGATCGCATGATGGTCTGGTTCACCGCAAGGTTCGCCATCTGCGCATAGTCCCGTAATGACTGCCCAGACAGAAGACCTCTAGTGTTCTCCTGCACCTTGTCGAAGACCACCACTGTGTCATACAGCGAGAAACCCAGAATTGTAAG
>JBBSOC010000036.1:0-21277 GCA_038260095.1 Mycobacteriales bacterium
CCGCGCGCGGGCCCGCGGTGGGTTACGCGGCCGCTCGCGGTCTCGGTGACTCCTTCGGGGTCGGTGGAGGTGTCGGTGTCGGGGTCGGTGTCGGTGTCGGTGTCGGGGTCGGTGTCGGTGTGGGTGTGGGGGTCGAGGTAGCGCTGGGCGAGGTCGCGATGGGGTCAGCGCTGGGTGGAAGAGTATTAGGTTGTACCACGAAGGATTTGAGTTTGACGCCTTCAGAATCGTTGGTGGCGCTCGGCGCAGAGCTTGTCTTGGGCGTATCTTTTGCTTGCTCTACTGGCTTACTCGCCGCGGGTGGCGGCTCCGTTGAGGTTTCCCCCACGCCAAGGGCGGAGGCACCCACCGCCAGCGCACTGGCTAGCGCAGCCACAACAGCCACAGCGGCCGTGACAAGGACGCGTGTTCCGCGAGACTGCTGCGAGCCAACACGTTGCTGAGGGATGTCGGGTTCGCCCATACTGATCGGCGGACGGGCCGGCTCAGTGTCGAGATCCCGATCAGCGGCGGAATCGTCGAGAGGCTCAGGTGGGGATATTACAGCCGCGGCGGGTGTGGCACCCTGGGTAATGGAAAGCGCGGCGCCGACAGCGACACTGGTCTTGGGGTCGGCATCGATAGTGACCGGACGATCTAGCTGCTCCGATACCAGCTGAGCTACTAGCGGGATCCGCGACGAGCCGCCCACCAGCAGCACAGCCGAGAGCTCCGCGGGGGTGATGGCGGCCGAATCCACGGCTCGCACCAATGCCTCTACCGTCTCAGCTATCGACGAGCGGATCATCTCCTCAAATTCCGGGCGTACCAGCCGAACCTGCGTATTCAGCCCAGGCAGTAGAACGGGGATTACTACCTCGGTATCAGCCGACAGAGCCTCTTTTGCATCGTTGCACTCCTGCCGCAACCTTGCCACCGCTGAAACTATCGCCGGATCCGAGGCATCCAACTCGCCCCATGCCTCCCCCACACTCGAGCGCACATGTTCGAACACGAGCTGATCAAAATCGATGCCACCGAGGTGCTCGATACCTTCTGAGCGACCCAGCAGCTCAAATCCAGCGTCGGGAAGTTTCCGCACTATTGCCGCGTCGAAGGTTCCTCCACCTAGGTCATACACCCCTACTGTGGCATCGGGCTCCATGTGCTGCGCATGGGCATATGCCACAGCGGCCGCGGCTGGTTCGCTCACTAGAGTCGCATCGGCTAGACCCTCATTGGCCAACGCTTTGGTCAGCAACTCCTGCTTGTGGGGACCCCAAGCCGCCGGATGTGTTACCGCAATCCCGGCCGCTGAGCCTCCTTCTCGTTCAGCTACTCGGTCGACCATCCAGCGGACGAACTTCGCGGCGAGCGCTTGTGGCTCCAGCGGTTTTCCTCCCACCACTAGGGGTGTGGCATCGCCGATTCGGCGCTTAAACTCGCGCACTACCCGGTGCGGATCGGTCAACGCTCGTCGGGTAGCGGCTTCTCCAATCACTAACGATCCGTCTTCGGCCACGAACACCACCGATGGCACCGCGGCACTGCGGGATCCCAACGGCACTACCTCGATCTGCGTCTGATCATCCTGTCGGCATACCGCTGCTGCTGCGAATGTGGTTCCCAGGTCAATTCCTACCTGGTAATTCATATGCAAAACCTCTTTCTACGCGTGGTCGCCATGGGGGGTAAGCACGCTATGGCTGCTTGGAACGGCGAGCGTCCACTGGTGTAACGCTGACGGGGGTCATACCGTTACAGGTCGTTCAGTTACAGGTTCAGTTAGGCAGCGGTGAGCCGCTACCGGAAACGATGGTACGGGGTAATCCCCTAACTGTCTGGCAAACGGTATCGATTAATCCCGGTAGCCCCCTAATGCAAGACCCGGCAGGAACCCCGATGTAGGGGATCGGCTCGGTGCGTAACTTTGGTCTGGAGATTCACCCCCTGTGGAAGCGTGCTGATCAGCTCAGCTTCCACACCGACCAACACGTCGGAAGAATCTGAGCTTAACCCCTCACTACTTACAAGGAGATCAACTAGTCATGTCATTTTCATTCAATGAGAACGTAAACCCAGATCAGTACACCAGCGTCGATACTTCAGGCGGCAACAGCACCGCTCTTGCCTATGGCTACACCAATGCTGACGGCGGAGACGCTGACGGCGGCAATGCCCCCTACTTCCGGCACCACAATAGCCATGGCTATGGCCATACCGACGGTGGCCGCGGAGGCGACGCTTCCGCACACGGCAACACCTCAGCTCACTCCAGTGCAAACGGCGGGAATGCCCATGTGGACCCCAGCCAGAACGTCAACCTGTCGAACCGGTTCGACAACGTCGGCAATGACGACAGCTACAACACCCGGATCGAAGATTCGTTCAACCACGATAGCCACAACGTCTCGGTCATCGATTCCAACAACCACATCAACAACGGTGTCGACAACTCCCACGGTGGCCACATCAGCGGCAGCATCGTAGGCGGTCATGACGTCAGCAACTCAGGCAACACCGTGACTGAAACCCACATCGATCACTCGTTCAACACCGACAACAGCCACACCGACATCGATGCGCATGACGATCACAGCTTCCACAACTCGTTCAACGACAACCACCACGACCACCACGACAACCTGGATCTGGATGTCAACAACCACAACTTCAACCACCACTTCATCGACATTTTCTAAACTGTGAAACTGTCTAAATCATAGAAATTGTCTAAACCGCAGTTAGGCCAATGGCCGGCTACGTAAGGTGATCGGATCCTGGGTCCGCCGCTTCTTGTAGGGGATTCGCCCCAATACACGAGAATAGCGGACCCAGGCCACCGGTCTGATATTCCACAATAAATTACGACGTCATAGATTATGAGGAGGTGAGTGCAATGCTATCTGCTTCATCGCTTGTTGATTTTCTGCTCAATCTGTTGGGTGACTCCAAAGCTAAAGCGGAGTTTCAACACGATCCAGAAGGTGTACTAGCGCGGCATGGTTTGAACAATGTCTGCGGTCAAGACGTACGGGACGCCCAAGATCTACTGGCAGACCACCCCGGCGTGCACGCCACGGGTACATTCGAGAATCACTCAGTCGGAGATGATCCGATCCGGGAAATTTCTTATATGAACCGGCACTACACGATTGACAAAAGTGTCACGCACAATCAGTACGACGTTAACTACATTGATGACCGAGACACCACGAATATTAACGCCCGTGGCGATGTGAACATCAAGGATTCCTTCAACTCAGAAAACCACCTCTCGGTGGTTAAGGACTCCAATAATTACAGCAATAGTGGCGTTGATAACCGGGGCGGCACGATCGACCACAGCACTGTGGCCGGTCATGACGTTAGCCACTCGGGTAACACCGAAACCAGCACTAGCCTGGACCACTCGTTGGATACCGATAACAGCCACACCAATCTCGACCTGCATGACGATCACAGCATCAATCACTCGTTAAACGACGAGCATCATGACCAAGACAGCCACGATAGTCTGCACGCCGTCGCGGAGCCTGATGATCATCTACACGCTCACGATGCCGTGTTGGCAGTAGTCTGAGATAGCGGCTAAGCCAACACCACAGCGGGCGCCTACCGATTCCCCCGAACGGTAGGCGCCCATAGTGGCGTATGGAGATTGTCCAGAAAATCGCTAGGCGCTGACCACACAATTGTCGTTAGACAGCAATATCGTCAGACAGTAATGCGGTCCACAAGACCAATGAGGAGAACGCAGTGCCGTCATCTACCCAAATCGAGGCAATAGACCTTGCCCTGGAAACCATCGTTCGGTATGACCGGCCAGACCTAAACTCTCGACTACGGCAAGCGCGGGCTCGTTTGCAGGATGGATATATTCGAGTATTAGTAGTTGGGGAGTTCAAACAAGGTAAGAGCCTGCTGGTAAACGGGCTGGTCCGCGCACCCGTGTGCCCAGTGTATGACGACGTCGCCACCTCGGTACCCACCGTGGTCCACTACGCGGACGCCCCCGTGGCCGCACTAGTACGAATCTTGGACTCCGGAGGAGATCCCAGTTCCACCGAAGGGCGGGTTGAGCGCGTCGAGCTACCTATTTCCGAGCTTGCCCAGCACATCTCCGACCAGCATATTTCTGGTAACGGTAGCTCTAATACAACCCCGCGTTGGCACCACGCAGAGGTGGGTATTCCACGCGCTGAGCTTGCCGGTGGTCTGGAGCTAGTGGATACCCCAGGAGTCGGTGGGCTGAATTCTGTGCACGGGGCGGCCACAATGACGGCGCTCCCCTCGGCCGACGCGGTGTTGCTGGTATCAGACGCTTCGCAGGAATACACCGCCCCCGAGCTCGATTTTCTGCGCCAAGCGGTCAAGGTGTGCCCCAACGTGGCATGCATTCTTACAAAAACCGACCTGTATCCAGAGTGGCGGCGCATCGCTGAACTCGACCGGGGCCACCTCGCGGCAGCCGGTATTGACGCTGAGCTACTCGCTGTCTCCTCCACCCTCCGGGTGCATGCGATCCGTTCCTCCGACGCCGATCTCGATGCCGAATCTGGTTTTCCGGCACTGATGAGCTACCTCACAGATCGGGTAGTTGGTCAGGCAGATCTGTTGGCGTGTCGATCGACAGCGCATGACGTGCTCGCGGTCACCGGACAACTTGCCGGTAACCTTCACTCCGAGCATGCCGCCCACTCCGATCCCCAAGCCGTGGGAGAGGTGATCAAGCAGCTTTCGCAGGCCCAGCAGCATGCCGAAGCGCTGAAAGAGCGGTCCGCGCGCTGGCAGCACACGCTCAACGATGGTGTAGGCGACCTCAATGCCGACATTGATTACGACCTCCGGGACCGCATGCGAGAAATCGTCCGGGAAGCCGAAGAAGAACTGGACAACGGCGGCGACCCGAAGAAAGTGTGGGAGCAGCTGTCGGGCTGGGTGGAGCAGGAGGTGAATTCGGCGGCAGCAGCTAACTTTTTGTGGGCCACGCAACGGGCGCGTTGGTTGACGGGGCAAGTAGGCGACCACTTCTCCGTAGAAGGGGCGGAGATACTACCAAAGCTGCGTACCGAAACTGACGACGCGCTGAACTATGTGCGAGCCATGCAGCTGCGCGACAGTGAGCCGTTCGGCATCATGCAGAAGGGGCTAACCGGCCTGCGCGGCAGCTACGTGGGCGTTTTAATGTTCGGAATGCTGGGGACCGTCGTCGGCCTCCCGCTGATCAACCCGTTCTCGGTGGGTGCTGGTCTTTTGCTAGGCGGCAAAGGCCTCACTGATGAGCGCCGCCGCATCGTTGCCCGGCGACAGAGTGAGGCCAAAACCGCGGTGCGACGCTATGTAGACGACGTAATTTTTCAGGTAGGTAAAGAATCTCGAGACATGCTCCGACGAGTGCAACGTGACCTGCGGGACCACTTCACCGAGCGCGCCGAAGAGCTGAATCTATCGCTGAAAACCTCCCTACAAACAGCCGAAAATTCAGTAAGAACATCCAAAAGCCAACGGGAACGCCGGCTCGTCGAGATACCATCTGAACTCAAACACCTCGAAGCACTGGAGCGGAAGGTTCAGAACTTGCTACCTCAACCCGGATCAGCTGAATCTGTTGCAGCCACTCCCCTACCGGAAGCACCTTTACACCTCACCGCATCAACCCGGTGACCAGCCCTACGAACCTGAGCGTTGCGGTCCGCGGGGTACTTCGCCGTGCTGTGGACGTCTTTCGCGATGAACCGGAAATCGCGAAGTTACTGCACCAACAGCTAGACAGACTCGATGAGCCGTTGCGGGTCGCGATCGCGGGGAAAGTCAAGGCCGGGAAGTCGACCCTGCTCAACGCCTTAGTAGGGGAAGATATTGCCCCGACTGACGCCGGTGAGTGCACTCGAGTGGTCACTTGGTACCAGGACGGACGCACTCCCAAAGTTGTGATGTATCCGCGATCTGGCCCCCCGACGTCCCTGCCGGTGCACCGGCGCGACGGGGCGTTAGCCATCGACTTGCAGGGGACTGCGCCCGAGCAACTAGACCGCCTGGTAGTGGACTGGCCGTCCCAAAGTTTGCGCACCGCGACGCTGATCGACACGCCAGGCATTGCCTCGGCCTCGACGGAAATCGCGAGGCGAACCTGGGCGTTTCTAGCTCCAGAGGATGACTCGCTGACAGAAGCGGACGCGGTGATCTATTTAATGCGGCATCTACATTCCGCCGATGCGCAATTTTTAGAGTCTTTTCAAGACCAGACGGTGGCTCGAGCCAGCTCGGTGAACACCATTGCTGTGCTCTCTCGTGCCGATGAGGTCGGCGGCGGCCGGGTGGACGGAATGTTCTCAGCGAAGGCCATCGCGCGGCGCTACCAGGCAGAGCCGACGCTGCGCAGCCTCTGTCAGACCGTGATACCGGTGGCGGGTCTGCTCGCGTTAACTGGGCGGACGCTACGGCAGGCCGAATTCGCGGCGCTGAAGAAGCTCGCTCATTCGCCTCGGGAGCACGCGGACGCGATGCTGCTGTCGGTTGATCACTTCCTGGCCCCCGATCACAGCGCTGGAAGCAGCGACTCCGAGACACCAACCAGCCAGAATGCGCTATCACCGGAAGTCCGGCGCGGCCTGCTCCAAAGGTTCGGCCTGTTCGGTATTCGATTGTCTACTACGCTTATACGTCAGGGGACAGATACTCCGTCGGAGCTTGCCGCAGAGCTCGTTCGTCGCAGCGGGATGAACGAGCTGGCCGAAGTACTCCATACGTTATTCACGCAGCGACGCGACCTGCTCAAGGCCCGGTCGGCTTTGCGGGCGTTGGAGCACGTGCTGAGCAGTAGCACCAACGCCGCGACGAAAGAACTGGCCGGTGATGTGGAGCGCATCCTTGGCGGCGCGCACGAGCTCACTGAGCTGCGGCTGCTATCAGCTATGCGTTCAGATGAGGTGGACTTACCACGGGCTGAGCACGCCGAGGCCGAGCGACTACTCGGCGGAAGCGGCGTGGCACCTGCCGTACGACTGGGTTTACCTGCCGAGTCTGACGCCGCGCAGCTGCAGCAGGCGGCTCTGGAAACGCTGGGACGTTGGCAGCGTCAAGCTGAGAACCCGCTTTTCAGTCGCGTCGCGGCTGAAGCCTGCCGGGCGGTAGTTCGCAGCTGCGAAGGCATGCTCACTAACCTACCCAGAGAGTAAAGCCGTCCCGTAGATTCCAACCATCACGCCTTTTTGTGTAGTGTTGCCGCCCTAAAGGCTATTAAACTCAATGCCAGGAATTGTTCTCAATGGCAGGTCAATGATGGGATCGCTTTCATGAACAGCCAGGCCGTACGACCGCTGTGGGAGTTAGTTACTCGATCACGAACGGATATTAATGCACTTGCCCGCCGTCACCATGCACGTCAAGTGTTCGTGTTCGGCTCAGTAGCCCGTAGCGAAGAACACGAACACAGCGATATCGACTTTCTTGTGGAATTCGAGCAGAAAAGTTCACTTATGGATTTGCTGCATCTGCAAGACGCGCTGACTGAACTGCTTGGACGGCCGGTGGATGTAGTATCAGCGGGTGCGCTACGGCAACGTGATACTCACATTCTGGACGAGGCGGTACCAGTGTGAGTAGGTCAGATGACCATCGCGTCATGGACATCCGAGAGGCCTGCGCTCAGATTGACGAATTAACGGCCCGTGGTAGAGAACCTTGATGTCAAGCCGACCTAGGAGCGAGAATGTATAGTTGTAGTGAATTGCGAAACGAGGGGTGGCACGATGGCGCGTTTGGAACAGCGGGAGTTCGACGTTGTGCTGGAATTACAACCCGAGGGCGGCTATTCGGTGCATGTACCCAGTCTGCCTGGATGTATCAGCGAAGGTGACACTCGCGAGGAAGCCCTCGAAATGATCAAGGAGGCCATAGAGCTCTACTTAGAACCCCTCGCTGCTGGTCATGAGTCGCTTCCACCTCCCTCCCACCATGAGTACGAGCGCGTGAGAGTGCTCGCTTGAGTCCGCGACTGCCCACGGTCACAGCTCGCGATGTTATTCGTGTCCTAGAACGCAAAGGCTGGCAGCTAGATCGCATAAGGGGCAGTCACCACAAATTTTGGCACCCAGAGCTCCCCCACACTGTGGTCGTGCCCTGCCACAGGCGAGACCTCAAACCGGGCACTCTACATAGCATTCTTACCGCCGCTGGTGTAAGCCGTGAGGAATTCCAGCAGCCCATCTAGGGTGGGCTCAACGACCGCATTTGCTACGGACTCGGCGGGTGCGCTACGGCAACGTGATACTCACATTAGTGGTGCTTTTGACCGATGCGCTAAGCCGATTGTTTTACGAAAGGCGCCCGTTGTCCACCGAGGTGAGAGCGGGATGCGATGCCGATGCCCGCGCCCAGCCACAGCAAGGCCAGGATGGCGAGGGCCGTGGGAATTCCCAGAATAACGATACCTGCCCCAGCTGCAGTGTCCTGATCATCGCCGGATGGCGAGGGAACAGCAATCATCGCGGCAACGTACAAGAACATCTCCACGGCGGCACCTGCCACGGCTGATGGCGACACCCAGACCGACCGTCGGCCCCGGCCTAAGAGGAACCCCCAGGCAATAGTCGCGAGCACTGCTACACCCGCAAGTGATCCGATGACCGGTAGCTCGTTACCCATTGAGTGGTTGGGCGCCTCGGCAACAAGGAACCCGATACCCGCGACGAGCCACCCAACCAGGGCAACAAGCCACACCGCCCCGAAGCACACCAGACGGGGTTGGCAGTGGCTGATATCGGCGCACAGGCACCCAGGACGTGCCGTTGAAGCGCCATTTCCGGTCTGCGCTGACTGCGGGAAACCAGATTTGTCCATCCCACCAGTACCGACCGTCGGGCGAGAAAGTGGCTTCGGCAGCAGAGAGATCTGTTGGCTGCGCACTCACCCTGGTCCCCCTAACGGTCTGTCACGCCGCAACATCAACCTCTGCGATCAATAATCGAAGTTGAGTAAATAGCTTCGTGCGGTTGCCCACCAACGGTATCGTGAGTACGAGCGCGGTACCTTCGTTTTGACATGTTCGCCTTTATGGCCGCAGGCGACCTACCGTCGTATAACGCCAACCAGGCGACACATAAGGCTTTAACGCAGACTCCGGAATACGAGCCTGGATCAATCAGCTGAATACATCTGGTGCGGATCGATAAGCGCGATAGGCTGATCGGAGCTATCGGCAGCGAACGCGCGGAGTTCGTCGCTAAAACCAGCACCACTGTAACAGGCCAGCACGGTCGAAGAAGTGTCGAAACCTTTCGCGGCCAGTAGGTCACGGGCCCGACGTAGTCGATTGAGCTGACCTACCCCCATCCTGACGTTCCACTTGGCTTCTCCCAGACACAGGATAGTTCGCCGTTCGCTAGGTAAACCCGGCGCGAGCGCGACAACATCTACCTGAATTTGGGTGCCTTTTTCCGGATCAGATATCGTTCCCGCCGCGATCTCACCAACAAGGCCTCCGAACAGCTCGTCTCCGGATTGCGCAACGTATTCCCGACACAGCGCCTCAAAGTGGGGGCCAACGACCTGCGAACGGAACCTCGCTTGAGCATCAGCCCACACCGCGCGAGAGCGGTGCTGCTCCAAGGGAGTCCATGCACGCCGCATGACGGACTCATAGAAAACGATCAGCGGCTCTACCACACGGAATACCGATCTTCGCGCATGAAATGGATCGATTTCACGACATACAAGCCCACTGTCTTCTAGCACAGTCAATGCATGCACGAGATCGGAGTCTTTACGGCCAACGTAGTTAGCTATCCCGCCACGAGTGGTTTTACCCGCCGCGATTGCCCCGAGTACCGAGTTATACAACGCCGGTTCACGAATGCCAACTTCTTCAGCTAGCAGATACCGAGCCTCGCGGAAAATAGGAGTATCCGGGTTGAGAATAGACCGTTGCACCCAGGCGTCGAAATCTTCGATCGATGCAGGAGTATCGCCGCGGACAAATGCTTGACGGTAAGCAGGTGTTCCGCCGACAATAGCGTGCACTAAAATAGCCAGCACAGGGTCGTCTAGCCCCCAAAACGCAGCGGCGGCCCGGTAATCGAAAGGGCGAACCAGTAGTTCCATTCCAGCCCTGCCCCGCAGCGGAGCATTACCTGCTAGTAGTTTGCCCATAACCGCCATCGCGGATCCACACAACAGCAACTTAGCCGTACTGGTGGATCGGATCCATCCGCCAGGATCCAAAGCGCGCTGCAATAACGAAGGCAAGGCTGGCTCTGCTGCGCTCAAGTAGGGAAATTCATCGATAACGATGAGTCCCTCCGGCACGGCTTGGTACACCGCCCGGAGCGCGTCCTCCCACGTATCAAGCTGATATGTAATTCCGCTGTGGGTGTGCTCGGCAAGCGCGATAGCGAACTCTCGGAGCGCATTGGTGGAGGTGGTCTCGGTAGCGGTGAAGTAAAATCCTTGTGTGACCTCAGTCAGGGCGCGCAGCAGAAAGGTTTTCCCCTGCCGACGCCGGCCGCTTACTATTCCTAGTCGGACTTCTGGCTCGGAGCTGGTCACGAACTGGCGCAGCGAGCTCCATTCGACGTCGCGATCGAACACGTAAGAAGGCTTAGATAGCATCTCCACGGCTCCTCCGATCGCATCAGATGTAACTGTAGCTATGGTAAGTACAGTTACACTAGCTTACGAGGTGGTGCACGATTTCAAGCTACTGCCATCAGCGTCGATGAAACGACCAGGTCAGCGGCAACGTGTTTTTGCCAAGTTAGGAGAACTTGTACAAAAATTTTTATCGTGCACCACCTCGTTAACCTGCCTTTATTATCTCGAGGCTGGTCACGCCGCAACATCAGCCTCTCCGATCAGTGATCGCAATTGGGTGAATAGCTCCGTGCGGCTACTAACACCTAGGCGCTGTCGCACCCTCGCCATGTGATGCTCGACCGTCTTGGGAGAGATGAACAAGCGCTCACCGATGTTTTTGTATGTCAAACCAGCCAGGATGAGCTGGCCCACTTCACGTTCTCGCTCGCTCAAGATCGAGCTGCCCTTGCTCGATGCACTCCGAGAATCCCCACCCGAGCCGCGTGAACCTCCAGCGCGACTGGAGCGTACCTGTGCCGGTTTGTCGGGGGGTGCCAGCTTCTCCTGGGGGTTAGGTTCGTCGGCGGCGGAGCTCGAGTCGGCTGCCGGATAATGGTCTGATGGAATGGGCGTGCGCTCGTGCAACGAACGCGCGCACGCGAGCAAAGTCATCATCGTCTTGCGATCGTCCGCGGCACCCGCGGCCTGACCTGCCAGGCGCGCCCCGTCGGCAGCCAGTCCGACGCTATGCAGCCTCCGAGCGGCGGCTTGCACGATCTCGGCGTCGATCTCACCTCGGGCAATATCTAGCCAACACTTCCCTGCCTCCGCCAAGGAGCCAGCATAGGGGCTGCTCAATGCTGCTGCCGACAGCGCTGCCGCATGTTGCTGCGCCGCTAACACATCAGAGGTGACGAGGGCGGCATGCAGCCGGTACCAGTGCAACGGGGCTGCCCACAACGGTGGATCACCCAACTCGCTCAGGAGAGCTTCGGCTTCTTCAAGATGGGGTGCGATCCAGCCCGGTTCAGCACATTCGGCGGCAGCCACAGCTAACTCACCGAGCGGTTGCAGCGTGTACAGATCGATAGGGTGCCGAGCTAGCGCTGTGCGCGCCCGTTCCACCTGCAGGCGCAGCGCGGGCCGATTCTCCTCACGTCGCGCCATGCCTGCCGCCAAGGCTACCCAGAGCAGCTCATCTCGCGGTTCGGGTGCCAGGTCCGCGCTAGCCAATCGATCTAGCGCGCGATGCGTCACATCGTACTTGCCCCGAGCCATCGCGATCCAGCCGTGCAGCAGCAGATGACGAGTGCGCGCTGGACGGCCGCCAAGCTTTGTGGTGACAGCCCGTCTTAGCGCGGAATCGGCTACCGCTAGTTCCCCACACTGAAGTGCGACAACGGCCGTCAAGGCGGCTGGAGTATCCGGGAGTAGCGCTGTTTCACCCGCGGGCTCGAGAAGTGCCGCTGCCCTGGCTAGCTGAGAAAGCGCTGCCGTGTACGTACCATCGACGGTCGCAAGCATTCCTGTGGCCATGAGCGTGCCGGCCCCAGCAAGTAAAGTAGCTGCCGCACTTCCCTCCAGACGTGCGGATTCCAACACTTCTCGAGCTTGGGCTAGGGCACCGATTCCGATCAGTGCGGGCACCGCGAGCGCCGCGGCACCAGGCACATTACGGTATAGCTGCGTGCTGCGTTCCAGGAGTCCGCGCTGCGCGTGTACCGCCGCGGCCACTAAAAAGCTCCGGGTACGGTCGGGAGCGTCGGGATCTGACATGACCTCATCAGTTAAACGCAGTGCCTGGTCAAGGTCGCCGGTGAGCGCGGCGGCTTCCGCGCGCCGCGCCGCCAGTGCACGCTGCGATCCACCCGCCTCGACAGCTCCGGCGAAAAGCTCCCCGGCCAAGGCCGGAGACTCCCGCAGCGCTTCGTCGCCGGCAACCTCCAGAACACTGGCGACGCGGCTGCCGCTTGCGCCAGTACCCAGTAGCTGCCGAGCAGCGGCAAGCACTGATCCACCTCGTTCGAGCTGAATCTCAGCCAACTGCCGCTGCAATTGACGGCTGTGTAGCACCGGCATGAGTCGCAGCACGAGGTTGCGAATGAAAGTGATGATCTCACCGGCCTCAGTGAGCAGACCAGTCGCTCGCGCCGCTTCTACGGTCTCGCTCACGCTGATCGGTTCGGAGCCAAGCAACGGGCCTAGCACCTCAGCGTCTAACGGCGCACCGATAGCTACCGCCTGCAGCAGGCTATACACCTGTGGATCAAGTGCCTCTAATTGGTAGCGCAGTCGCTCGGCTAAGCCAGGTGAAACATTTACCCGCTGCGGACGCCGGAACTGCTCCGGATGGCGCGGATCAAACCTTCCGGTATCCAGTAACGCCTGAACAACGAGATCGGCTAGCCACGGCAGACCACCGGCTTGCTCGTACACCAGGTCGATCAACGATTCTTCCGGAACGCATTCGACACGCTGGGAGATCCGGGCGGCAATCGCGGTGCGATCCAGATGACTCGTCATCACAAGTGAGTGTTGCCGCGACATGCTAGCGCCAAGTGCTGAGAGCCAAGGCGGCCTAGGCCATGGACGATAGGTAACGACAAGCCGGGCAGTTCCGGATTCGGCGAAAGCGCGCAGCCGATCAAGGACCGGCTCAGAGAGCCGGTGCGCATCGTCGACCAGGATGGGATTATCCCCTTTGAGCGCGGAAAGCCAGAGATCAACATTTGTGCCGCCACGCACCACCGTGACACCGGCTTGGGAGTATTGGCTAACCAACCTGTCCAGCACCGCAGACTTTCCGGTGCCTCCCGGACCAACGATCGCGGCAGTCAGCGGAGCGGACGGTGCTGTTGAGATGTGACGCAAGATCCAGTCCGCCGCGGGCAGCACAAGTTCGGGCGGTGCAGGGGTAGTGCGGACCATGCTAGCCTTTCCAGAGGTGGCTCTACGCATGCGACGCAGCGCTCACTAGAAGCATCGGCAGGCGGTTACGGGGGCGTTACACAGTTTGGCGTTTCTCCCCCGTTCCTGGGGGCGTAACCGCAAAATTCATCCCCGGCAGCTAGCTGCCGGGGATGTCAAGCGTTTTGGATAAGTGGGCACTGCGACTGGCCCTGCGCTGATGCCGCCCAGAATCTGAGGCGCAGACAAGCCTGCGTGCACCTGGCCAAATACCGCAGCTCATCCAAGCGCACCGACGAGAGGCCGCAGGGCAGCTCTGCATCGTCAGCGAACCCTTTCCATCCGTCCCCGCCCTAACTGGAAAGGGCGCCCAACCACCAGGACCATGACATGACTGACTTCAATCTCGAAAAAGCGGAAGCGGAAGTGCCGTCGAAAAACCCGCGTTTAGAGCAGGTCATTCCAGACGCTGATCTGCTGACACAGATGATTGATGAAGGCTACGTCAAGGTGCGAGAGCACCCCGAGTTTTCCTACCAGATCTACAACTATACCGATAAATGCCAGTGGGACGGCATATGGAACGACGTAACGACCCGCTGCCGTGGGCTTATCATCCACACGCCCACGAATGAGGTAATCGCACGCCCGTTCCCAAAGTTTTTCAACCACAACCAGGAACAAGCCGCCGGTATCATCACCCAGACGGCCCACGTGAAGGTGACCGACAAGGCCGACGGATCTCTAGGCATCCTCTACCCGCTCCCGATGGGTGGACATGCGATCGCAACGCGCGGTTCGTTCATTTCCGATCAGGCGCAGCATGCAACCGAGATCTACCACGAGCGCTATGCCGACCAGTGGGAACCTGTGCCAGGGGTGACGTACCTGTTCGAGATCATCTACCGCGACAACCGCATCGTCTTGGACTACGGCGACACAGACGATCTAGTGCACCTGGCAACGATCGACAACCATACGGGCATAACGCTGCCTGACAGCTTCGCCGATGGCTGGCCAGGGGAACGGGTCAAGCACTTTCCCTACACCAGCCTTGCGCAGGCGTTGGCAGCGCAACCGCGACCGAACGCCGAAGGGCTCGTGGTCTACTACCCCGAGACTGACCAGCGGGTGAAGATCAAGCAGGACGACTACGTAGCGCTGCATCGCATCCTCACCGGCTGCACCGCCCGCACGCTGTGGAATCACATTGCCATTAACTGGGAGCTTGCCGCGGGACAAACGGTGCGGCAGGTCGAGCAAGGCCTACGCGTAGGTCCCGAAACCGTGGCGCGGGTTCAGGCAGCGGGAACCAAGTGGATCGATAAGTTCCACGAGTCCACGCCGGAGGAGTTCTGGACGTGGGTCGACACCACAATTAAGCAGCTCCAAGACGACTTCGAGCGCACCTTGGTAGACATCCTTCGGGAGTACCGGGAGATTAAGGCTGAGCTCGGCGGAGGGAGCTACGTGGAGGAGAAAGACGTCTACCGGAAGGCATTCGCGGCTAAGGCGATCCAGTCTGAGCACAAGTCGGCTCTGTTCATGCTCGTCGACGACCGACGAATCGACACCTACATTTTCCGCCTGATCTACCCCGATCACGAAACCCCGTTCATGACAGTGTCGGAAGACGTCGCGTGACCGAGAACACTCCCCGCCTCGTCATCACTCGCGGCTTGCCTGGTTCCGGTAAGACCACCTGGGCGAGATCGATCGGGGTGACGCGTGTGAACCGCGACGAGCTACGCCTCATGCTGTACCCGGAATACCGGGGTAAGCCGAATTGGACCCGTGAGCGCCATGTCACCGAGGCGCAGCGCGCATTGGTTATTGCCCTACTGAAGGCCGGGCAAAGCGTGATCGTGGACGACACGAACCTGCGCGCGAAGCAAGCTAGGAATTGGCTCGACCTTGCCGTTTCACTGGGTGTCCCATGGGAAGTCAAGAATTTCGACACTCCGGTCGAGGAATGCATTCGCCGCGACAGTCTCAGAGAGCATCCAGTAGGTGAGGCCGTCATACGGGACATGTATGCCAAGTTTTTTCAAGGCAAGGACTATCTCCCCATGGTTTCGGTTCCGTCATCGGATGAGAACCAGGTTCAGGAAACCAAGGAAGCCTACTTAGCGCCCGAGGGTGCAACCACAGCGCTGATCGTCGATCTAGACGGCACACTCGCGCTCATTGGCGATAGGTCACCCTACGACTGGTCACGCGTCGGGGAAGACGAAATGAACTGGCCCATCTTTTACGTCATGACCGCTTTGCGCGACGCCATGACAGCAGAGGTGATCTTCGTATCAGGCCGTTCCGAGGAATGCCGCCCACAGACCGAGCAATGGCTTAGCGATAAACTGGCTCTTGGATATCCATACATAGACAAGGAAACCTTTCCGCCGCTGTTCATGCGCCCAGCCGGTGACAACCGCAAAGACGCCATCATCAAGCGGGAGATTTTCGACCAACACATCCGCGACAAGTACGACGTGAAATACGTCATTGACGACCGAAACCAAGTGGTGGCCATGTGGAGATCGCTTGGCCTCACAGTGTTACAAGTAGCAGACGGAGACTTCTAATGCTTAGCACAGGTAACACCGAAACTGTTACCACTTCCTTCCCTAGGAGAACGCCGATGACGAAACCCGGAGCGGTTAACCCTCAGCTGGCGTTTCCCCCCCGTTCCTGCGGCGTAACCGCAAAATTCATCTATCTTCGAAGTCCATAGACTCGACAGCATGAACGCATTTGGGGAGGCTTGATGCCGGATGAGGTATCGTGGCTCTATGAACGCAGCGCTGACCACAGTAGACCGGACGGCAGGGAACCTGCTCCGGGAAGCTCGATCGCGACGTCACATGTCTCAACGCGATCTCGCCGTGGCAGCCGGAGTGCCGCAGTCGATGGTGACTCGCATTGAGACTGGATCGCGACAGCCGAGCATTCCGACATTGAAACGATTACTCGATGCCACTGGGTTTGCCATTAAACCTAATTTATCGAATGCCATACGGCCCTCCCAGCTGTTGGTTAAGTACCGTGATCAACTGAGCGACTTAGCGCGTGAATATGGAATTATCAGAGTGCGAGTATTCGGGTCGGTGGTTCGGGGAGAGGATCGATCTGACAGCGACCTAGACCTACTTGTCGACCTAGATCCCAGCGTCGGATCGCTGAAACACCTTGGTTTTGCCGAGGCTGCTGAACAGATTCTCGGGTGCCGCGTTGACGTTGTAACCAGCCAAAGTTTACACGAGCTGATCCGCGATGCCGTCCTTGGAGAAGCACAAGAATTAGAGCAGGTGTAGGTATGGAGACGCGTTTTGCGCAACGCTTGCTACTGCTCCACGAAACCTGCAGCCGCATCGCACGGCTGGTAGATAGGGGCCGAAGGGCCTTTAACACTGATGAAGCGCTGTTTGACGCGTGCCAATTGGGAATTGTGCGCTTAAACAGCGACCTTGAGCGGCTTGGTCCAGATTGGCTACACGCGCATCCTCAACTCCCTAGAACCGAGGTTCGAGGACTACGGAATCGTATAGGCCACGACTACCACTCAGTCGATCCTGAGGTCCTCTGGCGAGTTGTGTCGGTTTGCGTACCAGAGCTTCACCAGAGCCTCCGTGAGGAGATAACAGCAGCAAAGACTTCTTTGGCCTAATGTCCGCCGCACTAGCTTGGTCCCAACACAGCACGACGGACTTTTAGTATGTAAAGCCACACGCAGATAAACACCAGGCCTAACACTAAGAGCGCCACATGAATGAACCCACCCAGCGTGACCGCAAACTGCGCCGCCAGCCCCAGCCACCAACCCCAGTTGTGCCGCAGCAGGCCGGCTACCACGCCGCATAGCACCACCAGGCCGCCCACAACGCTGAGCGCCACCGGCGTAGCAACGCTACTGAGCTGCCGCATTGGTTGTAGCGCAAGTAGTAAAACCAGGGTCTCCAGCAGCAGGGTTGCCGCGCCAATTCCCCGGACCGCCGCCCCTGGATTGCGCAGCCCGGATCGGCGAGGTTGGGCGGAAGGAGGTTCTACAGGTTGGTGTGTCATCGGAGCAATCGTCGCGCATCGCCCGCGGTAACCACCGAGCCGGTCACCAAAATGCCGGCACCGGCTAGCGGTACACCGCCGCCGGTGAACTCTTCCTCTTCGGCGATACGCACGGCGCAGGAGATCGCATCATCTAGGCGCGGTGACACATCTACCCGGTCTGGGCCAAAGATTTTCACGGCGGCCGCGGCAAGTTCATCTACGTTCATCGCCCGTGGTGAGGAGTTTTGGGTAACAACAATCTGCTCCACGGCCGGCTCCAGTAACTCCAGCATTCCGCGAACATTCTTGTCGATAAGTGGGCTGAACACAGCAATCAACCGGCGAAACCTGAACGACTCCGCTACCGCGACGAGAGTGGCTCGCAAACCATGTGGGTTATGCGCGGCGTCTATAATGATCGCCGGCGAACTCCGTACCAGCTCTAACCGGCCCGGCGAACTCACCTGGGTAAAAGCCTCGCGAACTACCTCGGCGTCAAGGGGCTTTGCGCTCCCCGCGCCAAAGAACGCCTCCACGGCGGCAAGCGCTACCGCGGCGTTTTGCGCCTGATGCGCGCCATACAGCGGAAGGAAAATTTCTGCGTATGTGCCGCTGAGACCTTGCAGTGTCAGCTCCTGTCCACCTACGGCGAGAGCGCGGTTGCGTACACCGAACTCCACACCCTCCCGCGCAACGCTCGCGTCCACCGCAACCGCACGAGCCAGCAATGGTTTTAGTGCCTCTAGTGACTGCGTGGCACACACCACAACCGAGTTCGCGGCGATGATCCCCGCCTTCTCCGCGGCAATCTCAGCGATGGTGTCACCGAGGATCGCTTGATGATCCAAGTCGATGGGGGTAATAACCGCGATGGCCGAATCAATCACATTGGTGGCATCCCAACGACCGCCCAGGCCCACCTCTATGACCGCGGCATCCACGGGGGCGTCGGCAAACGCGGCAAACGCGAGTGCGGTGACAAACTCAAAGTAGCTAACTGTGTCACCTGAGCTTTCGGCTGAGCTATTGCCCGAGCTGGCACTGAGTGCATCGATCAGGTCGACGCAAGGGGCAACCTCCCGATACACCGCCACCAACTCTTGAGGGCTGATCGGTTCTCCATCTAGCGCAATGCGTTCGGCGACGCTGTCCAGATGCGGGCTGGTGTTGCGACCTGTGCGTAAGCCATGTGCCCGCAGCAGCGACTCGATCATCCGGCTGGTCGAAGTCTTGCCGTTGGTGCCCGCGACGTGAATCGTCGGATATGCCCGCTGCGGATTGCCCAAGGCATCCAGCAAAGCCTCAATTCGCTCCAGGCCTGGTGCCATCCGGCTTGGACCGCGGCGCGTCAAAGCAGCTTCGACATCAGCTAAAGGGTGCACTGTAACCATTAGTGCAAGCAGGGGATCGATTGCATGTCGATAACGGTAGTAGGGCTATCTGACCGTCTACCAGCGGCTAGGCGAGTTGTGACCTACACCGCTTACCTAGGCAGCGCTCCAACCTTTCGAGCTGACTCTCGACAACTTGTGCCAAGTTGTCGAGAGTTTGGTGGCCTCAGGCCGTCCCTAACTACAGCAAGACATCCACTCGAAGTTGACCGTCCTGAGCGGGTAGCAGCTCCAAATGCTGCACATGACCGGCGGACCGGAGATCGTTCTGCACGGTAAGCGCCGCGGTCAGCGTCGCTGGGTCAGCGCTAATCATCAGCTTCGTAACGTCGCTGCGCATAGATAACTTAGCGTCAGACTTAGCTTTACGTACGGCACCAATCAATACAGCGGCTGCCTCCAGCAGCTCCGGCTCTTCTATCGACCGCACGCCGCCAAGCTCTCGCGCCGTGGGCCAGCTACTGCGATGCACACTGCCGTCCTGCCACCACGCCCAGACCTCCTCGGTGACGAAAGGCAAGAAGGGTGCGAATAGTCGCAGCTGGGCTCGTAAAGCCAGCCGCAACGCGGCGCGGGCCGAAGTAGCGGGCGCGTCACCGTACTCGCCGTACGCACGGGTCTTTACCAACTCCACGTAGTTATCGCAGAAGAACCAGAAGAACTGTTCGGCCCGTTCTAGCGCGCGCGCATAGTCATAGGCTTCGAACGCGGCCGTAGCGGCATCCACCACCGCGGCAAGCTCGCCCAGCATGGCCCGGTCGAGCGGCTCGGTGACCGCCGACAGATCGACGCTGGTGTCGCTTGTCACAGCTGTTGTGAGCACGTCCGCGCCACCCGTCGTGCTCACACCGAGCACGTCCGCGCCTCCCGTCGTGCCCACACCGAGCACGAACTTGCTCGCGTTCAGCAGCTTCACGGCAAGGCGGCGGCCCACCTTCATCTGACCGGTATCGAAGGCGGTATCGGTACCAGGGCGCGCCGAAGCCGCCCAGTACCGCACAGCGTCGGAGCCAAGCTCCTCCAGCAGCGCCATGGGAGTTACCACATTGCCTTTGGATTTGGACATCTTCTTGCGGTCCGGGTCCAGAATCCAGCCGGAGATCGCGACATGTCGCCACGGCACTTGATCGTGCTCGTCATGGGAGCGCAGCATCGTGGAGAACAGCCAGGTGCGAATGATTTCATGCGCTTGTGGCCGCAAATCCATCGGAAAGACCCGAGAGTACAAATCGTCGTCGCTCCCCCACCCGCCGGCGATCTGCGGGGTAAGCGAGGACGTGGCCCAGGTGTCCATCACATCGGGGTCGCCGATGAAACCACCAGGCCGACCACGGTCGGCCTGCGTGAAACCGGGCGGAACGTCGCTGCTGGGATCGACAGGCAGGCTAGCTTCATCCGGAACGAGAGGAGCGCAGTAGTCCGGTTCACCGTTAGCGTCTAGTAAATACCACACCGGAATGGGTACACCGAAGAATCGCTGCCGGCTAATCAGCCAGTCACCGTTGAGGCCGTTCACCCAATTGTCGTACCGGACGCGCATGTACTCCGGGTGCCAACTCAGTTCACGCCCGCGTTCCAATAGCGCGGCACGCAGTCGTTCATCACGGCCACCATTACGGATGTACCACTGGCGAGAAGTGACGATCTCCAGCGGTTTCTCGCCTTTTTCGTAGAACTTCACCGGACGGGTGATGGGCCGCGGTTTCCCATCTAGATCCCCGGCCGCAGCCAGCAATTCCACTGTCTTCTGTCGCGCTGAGTGCACAGTCAAGCCAGTTAGCTGCGCATAGGCGGCGAGCCCGACCGGTGAATCGAGGCCGGAGGGCGGGTCGGCCAGGATGCGACCATCACGGCCAATCACTGCACGGGTCGCCAAGTCAAGTTCTCGCCACCATTGCACGTCCGTAAGGTCGCCGAATGTGCAGCACATAGCGATACCGGCTCCCCGGTCGATTTCCGCCGATTGATGGGCCAGGACTGGCACCTCAACGTCGAATAGTGGTGAACGCACGGTGGAGCCAAATAGGTGTTGGTAACGCTCATCATCGGGATGAGCCACCAACGCGACGCAGGCCGCCAACAGCTCAGGCCGCGTGGTCTCGATGTACACCCGATCGCCAGCCGGAGCGTGAAACGCAACGCGGTGCCAATCGCCAGGGTGCTCCCGGTCTTCCAGCTCGGCCTGCGCTACCGCGGTACGGAATGTGACGTCCCACAGCGTGGGCGCCTCAGCCACGTACGCCTGGCCCCGCTCGTAGTTGCGCAGGAATGCCCGTTGCGACACCGCACGCGAACGTTCTCCGACAGTGGCATACGTCAAAGACCAGTCCACCGACAAGCCCAGCCGCTGCCACAGCTGCTCGAAGGCTTGTTCATCCAGCTGA
>JBBSOC010000037.1:0-21191 GCA_038260095.1 Mycobacteriales bacterium
CGCCACCAAGCGCCGGGTCTGGGTAGGCATGTCGTATCGGGCAAGACTAGGCAGCTTGCGGGCGACTAAAGCGGCCGCAGTCTGCTCTTGCATATCGGCGGGCAACTGCTCCACAGCCGCGGTTATCTGCCCTGGGTCCACCCCTTTGCGCTGGAGTTGCGCCGCGAGCAGCCGGCGAGCACTACCGTGGCTACGGTGCCGCTGTTCTACCCACTGCTGCGCATAAGCGGCATCGTCGATCAAGCCGACGTCGGTAAGTCGGTCAAGCACCGCGGTCGCCGCGGGATCGGGTATGCCGCGGCGACGCAGTGTTTCGGCAAGCTCGGCTCTGGTGCGGGGTTTGTGTTCGAGCTGCTGGAGGCAAATCAGCCGCGCCACGGCTTCCGGATCGCTGTCCAGCTCGTTCAGCATCGAAAACCTCACTACAGAGAGCACGTTATAGGTCCATCCCCGCTAGGTGTTCCTGCCAAGGCCGCAGGAGCCGCCGTGTGCGAAATGCGGAAAGGCGGCTCAAGAACAGCGAAACGCCGGCAGGGACGCCTAGAAGTCCACGGGGACTGGCACAGGTTCCTCTGTAGCACCTACGCCCAGTTTTTCTTTGATCTTTTTCTCGACCTCATTGGCAAGGTCTGGGTTGTCCTGCAAGAACGTGCGGGCGTTCTCTTTACCTTGACCCAGCTGGTCGCCTTCATAGGTGTACCAGGCGCCCGACTTGCGAATCAGACCCTGCTCCACGCCAACGTCAATCAAGGAGCCTTCCCGGCTGATGCCAATGCCGTACAAGATGTCGAACTCCGCCTGTTTGAACGGAGGAGCCATCTTGTTTTTCACTACCTTGACCCGGGTGCGGTTTCCTACCGCGTTGATGCCATCCTTCAGCGTCTCTATGCGACGCACATCCAGCCGCACCGAAGAATAAAACTTCAGCGCCCGCCCACCAGTGGTCGTTTCAGGGCTGTTGTGCACGATAACACCGTCGGCTAAATAGTTATGTGATCCTTCGACCTCAAGATCAAAACGGTGCATGGATCGAGTCTGTGGTTTGATCTTGATATCGAGCACTGGTGCGGGTATAGGAAGTAGCACTGGTTCGGTGAACTGTGGTTCCACCTCAAAACGGCCTCGGAATCGTTCGAGTAGCTTGTACTGCATCGATGGGTGCATGTACGGAGCTACAAGTTCATGCAGCTTTGCCGTCTCGTCCTTGCCGAAGACCAGCACCGGCATTTGTCGTGCTCCGCGAGTACTCAACCGCGGTTGCAGATCGAAGGCACCGGACAGATGCTCCATCAAGCGCAGACGAGACCCAGAACTCAATGACTGCACACAGATCTCGGAACGACCGCTACCGTCGCGAGTACGCTCCTGCACACCCTTGGCTCGTACAGCAAAAGAGCCGTCATCTGCATACCAAATTGCAAGAGACAGCGGTGTGAGCGCTTTGAGATACTCCCACGATAAATGCTTGTGTCCATCGCCGAGGTATACAGCTTGTCGCAGCTCGGCGAGCTCTGGTAGCGGCTGTAGATCGACGAACCCTGCACCCTTGGTGTTACTGGTCCGGCTTTGATTGATATTGCCAAAAAGTGAGGCTTTCCAGTCTAGATAGCCCAGCTGTTTAACCCCGTGTCCCATACGAAAACGAGTGCCGAGGCTACCCGGGATGCGGCTAGGTGACAAATTGCCATCTCCCATGAGGCCGCCTAGCACGACTTGCCGCTGCTGATCGCTGAGCCGATGCGGTTGGGAGAGCAAAACTCTATCTCCAACTGCCAACTCGCCGGCTTCTCTCCAACCGCCAGGGGTTCGCACTTGATGGTTTGCAGTTAGCCCCAGCTGTGCTCGGCCATTTCCGCTGGGCCTCGCAATAGTGACCTGCAAGAATTGGTCAGTGATGCCGTTGTCGAACCAGTTGACCACCTTCTTGGGCACGATTTTACCGACTTCAGGGTCGTAAGAAAGCACCTCAACTGGAAGTTTCCTGTTCACGATCTTGCCAATTTTTTCTTGCCTACCGTCAGCAAGTGTCACTCTTGTGCCGTACGAAAGACATCCGAACATGACGCCTATTTTTTCGCGCAGCTGGTTGATGAAGATTGCTGTGGTACCGGCGTTGTTGAGCGCACCGGCAAGCTTGCGCAAGGCTTGACTCATCAAGCGGGCCTGCAAACCCACGTGGCTATCCCCCATCTCGCCTTCGATTTCCGCGCGTGGCACCAACGCGGCAACAGAGTCGATGACCAGCAGATCCAGCGCACCCGACCGAATCAACATATCGGCGATTTCTAGCGCCTGCTCCCCGTTGTCTGGCTGTGAGACCAGCAGCGCGTCGGTGTCCACCCCCAACGCCTTGGCGTATTCAGGATCCAGCGCGTGCTCGGCGTCGATGAACGCCACAATGCCGCCGGTGGCCTGCGCGCTTGCCGCGGCGTGCAGGGCGACCGTGGTCTTTCCAGAAGATTCCGGCCCGAAGATCTCCACCACCCGTCCTCGAGGTAGACCGCCTATACCCAACGCCACATCTAACGCAATCGATCCGGTGGGTATCACCGCAACCGGAGGGCGGTCGGAGTCACCCAGCCGCATCACCGAGCCCTTGCCGTACTGCTTGTCGATTTGGGCTAGCGCAATTTCCAGCGCTTTGTCGCGGTCTGGCATGGCCATATTGTGCCGCCTTTACATACGTCGCGGATGGACAGGAACAACAGTGCATGACGCTAATTGATGGGTATGACACTGGCCGCATGTGGCCTTGGGTTGTGCACTAACCGCATTGCGGTGGAAAACGTATACGCGACTATACTCGAACGCTAGTTCGATGAGTTCGGACACGCCGCACTAGTGCTGTTCGGCTCGCTAGTGCTGCCAGGTTCATTAGAGCTGATGTTGTCCCCCAGAGTTGGTAACCCAGCAAAGCCCAGTGAGCGCAGCTCCGACTCGGGTTGCAGTGCAGCCGCGCCGCTACGGCGACGGACCCAGCGGCGCAACAGCTGATACAACGCGTAAGCCGCTCCGATCGCACAGACGCCAAAAAATACTTGCCACAGCCAAGAACGGTGTTGCGGAGTGTCCCACGCCGACACATGCAGCACATTTCGACTGTTCAGCGAGAGCTCCCAGGACACCCTGCGATCATTCACATCCCCATTGGCCGAAATGATCTGGCCGGGAAACTCCAACCGGATTTTCAGATCAGGTTTTCGACTGCCTATGACCGTCTCCGGGTCCACGCCCTGTGACCGTAGCTCGTCGGAGAGCTGGGCACTGGGGTTCACAGTCGGACGCGGCGCGGCACTGGGTGGAGGCGACGACGATCGCGCGGCGGCACCGGCGGCTCGCAGCGAATCCTGAAACTTCTGAAGATCAATGAAGTTGCTATGAATATCGATGATGAAACGTCCATCGGTATGGCTGGCTCTAAACGTGGAACGATCCAGCTCGTGCAACGGCACTTGATCGAAGTGCTGTCGATAGCCCAGGAGGTCGCCAGAGCGATACACCGCAATGTTCACCGTGCCGTGCTTGGGCCGTGGCGGTACCAAAAATTTGCTGCCGTCCGCGCCCCCTGGTTGGGTGAGCTGACGCCGTAACTCGGCGAGGTAACTACCTTCGCTGCCGAACAACTCGCCGACCGTAGCTTTGCTCAAGGCAAAGATGAACGAGCCACTGATGGTGTCGTCGGAATCAATCTTCCCGTCAATGGTGTAGCGCATGCAGCCAGTCAGACAGACCAGCAGCACAGCAAGCATGGCAAGCACAGTGACTGTGCGGGCCGGGTGATGGATCGAACTGCCGCGCATTATCTATCCCCGCCTGGCACAGTCGCTCGAGACTTTTTCCGGAGCCACGGTGTAGTCGTAAGACGATGTAGCTGGCGCTCCGGCGACACGGTCGCGATTGGAGGGCAGCGCAAGCATTCCGCTAGCTATCAAGTCACAATCGGCGTTGAACGCGTGCTGCTCACCGTCGCCAGGCCGCAGACCGCGGTTTTGCTTGGCGTATCCCTTCTCAGGATAAAACTCATAGTGCTCCACAGTACGCAGCACCGTAAGCTGAGATCCGGCTCGTTCAAACACCTTCTCGGCGTTCGGGGCCCGTAACGGGTACACCCACACGTAGCTGGCCGAGATCACTAGCTGATTGGCGCTGCCCATCGAGACTTTCATGGTTCCACTGACTCGAACCGGTGCACGCAGCGTGTATCCCGGAGCCAAATGAGTGACATAGGTGAGTGCCCGGGGACCCTTGAGTTGGTCAGCGATAAATGGGCGACTGGATTCGGCGAACTCGTTGAGATATGGTTGCGTCTGCCCTCGCGACTGCACGCTTTCGTCGAGTCGTGCCGCAATGAGTGTATCCTTGGTGCGCTCAAGCGCTTGGCGGATCTGTTCGGCACTCCACGGCCCCTGAGGCTGCACCTGAGGCAGGGTAATTCCAGCTTTGCCTTCGGAATACGCATCGGCTGGGGTACCACGAAACGGACTGGCATCGATGCTCGTGCTCGCCACCTTGGGTTCGACAGCAGCACCGCCGGCAAGCTGGCTGTCGGCTACATCGGGTTTGGTTGACAATAGTGAAGTGGCCAAGGACCGAAGCGCTAAGAGCCCGGCTGGAACCAACAGCACAATTACGGCCAGCACCACAATCAACCGACTCCAAACGTGGCGGTGGCGATGATGCGCTATACGCGCGCCGATCCGACGCATGCCCCGCACCGGGTGGTTGACATGCGGCAGTGAATGCTTGGAGCGTCGACGCAGCACAGGCAGGCCATGCCTGGTTTGAGCAGCCGAGGCCCGCTCAGGCGGCATGGATATGCGCGTCGACGCAGGTGCTGCGGAAAGCACCTGGACGGGCAAACGACATAGGGGTAACCGTGGCGAGCGCTTGATGCTCTAGCTGGCTTCCGGCCTCGCGCAGCACATCAGCCAGAGTGATGCCCAGCGCGGCGCAGATAGCGGACAGCAGCTCCGAAGATGCCTCTTTCTGGCCGCGCTCAATTTCCGATAAATAGCCCAGGCTTACCGTGGAGATCGCCGAAATCTCCCGTAACGTCCGCCGCTGCCGCTGGCGGACAGAACGCAGAGTGGTACCGAGCACTTCTCGCAGCAGCATCAGTACGCTCCCTTCCGTCGAACCTCCACCGTACCGCGAGCTGGGGGCCAACTGGCAACTTCCGTTGCCGTGAGGTGTCTGGGAGCTCACGATCCAGCTCATTAGCCGAGGGGTTAGTCGACAGGGCGCATAGCCGACCGTCGTAGCAGCCAGGCGCGCCGGATGTAGTCCAGCCCAGTCACAATGGTCACGATCACCGCGGCGCCCATCAGCACCGGTCCTACAGCCGAGAGCGTTGCTAGTCCAGCGTCGGTGCCGATCCGATTGTTTAGCCATGTACTCACCGCTTTCCATGGCCATAGATACCAGCCAATGGCACACATCTGCAGCGAAGTCTTCAGTTTTCCGCCCCAGCTCGCCGAAATGATGCCATACCGCAACACCCACACTCGCAGCAAAGTGACGACCAGTTCTCGGCCGATTATGAGCAGTGGCACCGGCCACGACAGCACATTCAGAAACCACAGGCCCAACAGAGCAGAACCAGTCAACGCTTTATCCGCGATTGGATCGGCAAGCTTGCCGAAAGCGGTAACGCTGCCCTGAGCTCGGGCAAGTGCGCCATCGTAATAATCGGTAGCGATGCCGATCCCGAACACAGCTGTAGCGGCGATGAGCCAGCCCGACCGGGTGCCGTGCGAGAGCCACAACAGGGCTACAAAGCAAGGCACTAATACCAGGCGAAGCACGGTAAGAAAATTCGGCACGTTCCACGGAGACGGTTCATGAGCGGCTGACATGAGCGGTTGAGCCGCGCTCATCCATTGTCAGCGGCATGCAGCGTTTGTTCATACCGCGCCAGTAAGTCCACACCGTAGCTCTCGACCACCTGCGCACGTACTACATCGCCTACACCGAGATTGTCAGCAGCATCGAGTGTGGTTATTCCATCGACTTCAGGGGCTTGGTGGGCAGCTCGGCCCTGCGGCGGTTCACCAAGCTCGACCTGCTCAACGAGTACTTCGACCACCTCGCCGATGCGTTCCTCAGCACGCTGCGCAGTGAGCTCCTCAGCCAGGCGGCTCACCGCGTCATACCTGCTGCCGATCTCGACATTGGGAAGCTTGTCGGCAAAACCAGCGGCCTGCGTCCCATCTTCATCGGAGTAGGCGAATATGCCGATGGCATCCAGCCTCGCCGCTGTCAAGAAACGTTCGAGCTCGGCAACGTCGTCGGTCGTCTCTCCAGGGAAGCCGACGATGAAGTTGGAGCGCACGCCGGCTTGGGGGGCCAGCTCACGAATCGTATCCAGCAGCCCGACGAACGCTTCGGTACCGCCGAATCGACGCATCCGGCGCAGAACGCTGTTGCTGGCATGTTGGAACGAGAGGTCGAAGTACGGTGCGATTCCAGGGGTGGTGGCAATCGTCTTGGTCAGCGAAGGTCGCATTTCAGCAGGTTGCAGGTAGGAGACCCGGGTACGCAGCACACCGGGTACGCCAGCTAGTCGGTCCAGTAGCTGCTCGAGCAGCCGAGGGTCGCCAAGGTCCTTGCCATAGGAGGTGGAGTTTTCACTCACCAGCACCAGCTCACGCACTCGCTGCTCGGCCAGCCACACCGCTTCGGTCAGCACATCTATAGCGGGTCGCGAAACGAACGCGCCGCGAAACGACGGTATAGCGCAGAATGTGCACCGGCGGTCGCAACCGCTAGCCAACTTGAGCGGAGCTACTGGACCACCATCGAGCCGCCGCCGCAGCACACGCGGCCCAGACGCCGGGGCGCCGGTTCCTACGGGAGCCGCGCCGTGTCCAGGCAACGACACGGCAACACCGGCTCGTTGCACCGGGCTTAACGGCAAGAGCTTGCGTCGATCACTCGGGGTGTGTGCCGGGTGTGTCTGGCCATCTAACACTGAACGTAGTCGGGTGGAGATGTCGGCGTAGTCGTCAAAGCTCAGCACCGCAGCAGCCTCGGGCAGGGATTCGGCAAGGTCCTTGCCGTAGCGCTGCGCCAGGCAACCAACCGCAACAACTTTGGCACCAGAATCCGAGGCAGCCAGTAACGTATCGATAGAGTCTTGCTTGGCCTGCTCCACAAAACCGCACGTATTCACGACCACGATATCGGCGCTATCGGTGTCGTCGGTCAGCTGCCAGTCGGCGGTATCGAGCCGCCCGGCGAGTTCTTCAGAGTCGACCTCATTACGAGCGCAGCCCAACGTAAGCAGCGCGACACGCGGGGCGGTAGAGGTCATATCAGCAGGATACTTGGTCCGACGTGAACGGCCCCGGCCAGTGGCCGGGGCCGTTCACTAGTCAGAATTATTAGGAAGTGCGTCGGTAGGGATCTACTGTCCTGCAAGCTTTTCGCGTAGCGCGGCAAGTGCTTCATCGCTGGCGAGCGTGCCAGAGCTTTCCGGCTCAGCAGCAACCTCAGCCGAGGAGTACGACGCGGAGTCAGCAGGATCGGTCTGCTCCGCTTCAGCGTCGGCAACCTTGGCCTGCTCAATCTGCTTCTTGTGAGCCTCGTACCGCTCCTGAGCCGAAGCGTACTGACGCTCCCACTCTTCACGCTGCTTCTCAAAGCCCTCATGCCAGTCCCCAGTTTCAGGGTCGAAGCCTTCGGGGTAGATGTAGTTGCCCTTATCGTCGTACTGGGCGTCCATACCGTAGGCCGAGGGATCGAAGTGCACCTCGTCGGATTCGCCACCTTCGTTGGCTTGCTTGAGCGAAAGCGAAATCCGACGACGCTCCAGATCGATATCGATCACCTTCACGATGACCTCTTCGCCGACCTGCACGACCTGCTCAGGTATCTCCACGTGGCGCCCGGCCAGCTCGGAGATGTGCACCAAACCTTCGATGCCTTCCCCCACTCGCACGAACACGCCGAACGGCACCAGCTTGGTGACCTTGCCAGGCACGATGTGCCCGATCTGGTGGATCCGGGCGAACTGCCGCCAGGGGTCTTCCTGCGTGGCCTTCAGGGACAGCGATACCCGCTCGCGGTCAAGGTCGACATCAAGCACCTCAACCTCAACCTCTTGGCCTACCTCAACGACCTCGCTGGGGTGGTCGATGTGCTTCCAAGACAGCTCGGAGACGTGCACCAAACCGTCCACTCCACCTAGGTCAACAAACGCGCCGAAGTTGACGATGCTGGAGACCACGCCCTTGCGGACCTGACTCTTGGCCAGCTTGTTCAGGAAATCGCTGCGCACCTCGGACTGAGTCTGCTCCAACCACTGGCGGCGAGACAGGACCACGTTGTTGCGGTTCTTGTCCAGCTCGATGATTTTGGCCTCGAGCTCGCGGCCAACGTAGGGCTGCAAGTCGCGCACGCGACGCATTTCCACCAGAGAAGCCGGCAGGAAACCGCGTAGCCCAATGTCGAGGATGAGCCCACCCTTGACAACCTCAATGACGGAACCGACGACAACGCCGTCTTCTTCCTTAAGTTTCTCGATGGTCCCCCAAGCGCGCTCGTACTGTGCACGCTTTTTAGACAGAATCAGCCGGCCTTCTTTGTCTTCCTTCTGCAAGACCAGCGCTTCAATCTCGTCACCAACCTTGACCACATCGGCCGGGTCCACGTCGTGCTTGATGGACAGCTCTCGAGAGGGGATGACACCCTCGGTTTTGTAGCCAATGTCGAGCAAAACTTCGTCACGGTCAACCTTGACGATGGTGCCGCCGACGATGTCACCATCATTGAAGTACTTGATGGTCTTATCGATCGCGGCGAGGAAATCCTCGGCTGAACCAATGTCGTTGATAGCTACGACTCTGGGCTTTGATGGGATCGCAGGATCCGATGATGTCGAGGGCGGCGCGAGTGTTGCTAACGTGGTGTCCACTGCTGTGTTGGCTGCTTGCGTGTCGGGGCGAGCTGCGGCGTCGGTAGTGCTCGTCATATGGAAAATTGCTCCGAATGGGGACAGGAATCGTCGGGTAAGGTAAAGCAAAGGCCACGTCGCGGACCTCGCCGCACGGCCGAGCACACGAAAAAACTCAGCTGCTGCCACACCACGTGTCAAAACGATCGAGGTGGTGAAAACACTCGAAGCGTTCAGACATTAGGCACGATCGAAATATCGATGACGAACGCGGACCTACTCCTTGCCGAGGCACGGCTGCCCGCTACGCGTTGTCTAGCCTACCGTGCGACAAAGCAGCTGGTTCAACCCGGGTGAATGAGCAGCAAGCTGCCTTGGGAAGGTTTCGGCTCGCGCCGGCCGGTGAGCCGGGAGTCCTACGGCGCCTTTTACTGGCCGGATGACTCCTCAGTGCGCTTTGGTACCCCCGATTAGCCACGCATGCCTTAGCCGAAATGATGAGCAACCCCGAGCCGGCCACTGGATCGGGAACTATCCGAACGCATCGGCCACGCCCCCGTCGCCGACGCAATCCCCTTCCCGAGCACATCGTGAGGGCTCGTCGCGCACATCACTCGTCGCGCACATCATGGGCCAATGACCCATGGATCGCGACCCATGGATGGGGCCTCAGTAATCTTGCGAGCGCGGGCTACACCGCCCTGAACCTGCTTGGCTAGGCGAGTTTCATCCTGCTTGAGCAGGGCTTGAGTCCCGTTTAGTGTCAACGGGCCGACGTACCTGAAGCTGTTCGGAGGCGAGTAATGGCTATCTTCATCGCCGGCATGACAACGTGTCCGCTCTGTAAACATGTCATCGAGCGAGAGAATGACGCCGTCAACTTCCCGCCGCTGTTCCTGAATCAGCATCACGAGGTGTTCGCGATCACCGATGCAGTCGTGCACAGAGCGTGCCTTCAGGAGCGCCCTTACGCGCGGCTGGCACTCGCCAAGCTGGCTGCGTATGAGCGCCGACGTGGACGGCCCAAGGTTTGCGCAATCTGCGGCGAAGTCATCTCCGATCCGGACGAGTACTTCGGCACAGGGCCCCTAGCGGACGACCCGGCTGAACCGATCTCCCGTCTCGACTGGTTCGAGGCGCACGTTCCTTGTCTGGCTACGTGGGAGGGAACGTCAGGGCTAATTCGAGATCTGCTAGAGGCCTCGCGCTTCGAAGATTGGGAAGGCGACGCCCTCCCACTGCTTGCCGCGCGTCTTGACGAGCTCAGCGCCTCTCAGAACGGGTAACTGGCGGGAGGAGTCGCCGGTGTCGGCGACTCCGATCGCTATCTCATGACGAACACTGGACCGAGGACATTCCTCAGCATGGCGTAGTGATCGGGATCGGTGACAGTGCCGTGAAGACTGGGAAGGATATGGGCACATGTTCTCGAGTGCTGGCACGGCCATCACGTTAATCTTCTGATCACTGGCGAGTATGACAATTGAGAGGCGATTTACTTCAGTGAGAACTGGCGGTGTTCGATTTCCGCCCCAGGCGGAGTTGCCGAGGGGCATCACGATCGAGAAGGTGCCAATACTGGGTACTACCTGGTACGACCGCGGGGTGTCCTACTGGCTGCGCCGAGTAGGACTGATCATGGGGATGGCACTGGTGATCGCGATGGTCACCGCGTTGCTGGTGGGTCTTTTCAGTACGATCCGCCAGACGTCTCTAACCGGCTTCTACGTCGCACTCGTCATTGAGATTGCTTATTCGTTGGCGACCATGGTTTTCGTTGCCGTTTGGCTGGGCCGACGATGGAATACCATGGGCGAGGTCCAGAAGAGACCGGTTTCCACCCGGGCCGCCGGGTCGGCGGGGGCTGTTACCGGCACTCTGGCCCAGACCGGCTTCTTCCTCGGCCAGCTCTTCCTTGTCGTCGGAAGCCTGCTGTTCTTCGGCCTGTATGTGGTGGTATTTCTGGCTATGTTCATGCCGGAGGCCTTCTGGGAACGCCCGGCGCGGTGCAGGCTCGCCAAACGGCTGAGCGACCGCGGATACGACGTCTCGGTTTCGTAACCCCGGTACTTTGATTCATCGAGTCATCGGCAAGTCAGCATCCCCGTATCGCGCAGCGCTCAGGCGAAGTGAAGACCCTCCCCTCCGGCAGCCGTGCTGAGCTGACCCAGGTAGAGGGAGTCGTCTATGGCGTTGTCGGTGTGATCGTGCAGTGAGACAACGAACAGTTGCAGATCGAGTCCAGCGTGCCGATCCGGGTCGACCTCGAACGGCTGCATCAGCTCCGCGAGTTTCTGCAGCCCCTCCTGCCCGAGGGTTCCAGCCTCTTGAGGGGCGCAACGGGCGCCCGCCATACCTTCTGTAGCAGGAGGAATTTCTCGCTCCGTGGATTAACGTCGAGTCGCGGGGCATCATGACTCCGAGTGGGGGTTGTTTTCGGCCCTGGTCGGTGGAGTTGAGGTGTGCGCTGGCTCCGAGCATGACGCCTGTTCGGTGTAGGCCGGTGAGCTCAGAGACCCGCAGTCTGGTAACACCCGTCCCCATCACCATCGTGCGCGGCTGGCTGGTCAACGACGGTATCGCGGAGTTGATCCAGGCCACCACTATTGATTGACCTCGAATAACGCTTTGGTTCCTTAGGTAAGGGTGGGTACAGTGATCCGCTGGAACCTCCACTTCAACGGGAAGGGGCGAGACAATGCCCGCTGAACGGGTACTGGCCACCCAGCAGGCGCGAGACGCCGCGAAGCGGTTGCCAGCCGGACGACTAGGACGACTAAAATGAAGCCACGAGTTCGTGGTTCAGCCGTAGTTTCCATCTGCATTGCGGCTGCCCTCGTTACGTTCTCCGTTACGGCTTCGGGCTGTAGCAAACAGACATCAACAAGCGCCACTAAAATTGTCGTGGTTTCGCTGGCAGCTGACGGGGACAAACTGCCGGATGAGACTAAGCCCCTTACACTGGCGCGTGGCCAAAAACTCGGTGTGCAGAGCACACATAACGGTGGACCGGGTTACTGGAGCGAGACCGATGCCGGAAGCACCAAAGTAACGGCTCCGGGCAAGACAGTCACTGCTACCCCGTGTCGAGATCACACTTCAGGCTGCGTTCCGACAACGCAGAAGATCTACACCGCGAGAGCTTCCGGTAAAAGCACGATAGTGTGGGCGTTTAGGGGCCTGGGCCCGGGGTTCCCGGCTCCCGCGTCACAGCCTCGCCTTCCCTGTTCGTCAGGCCCAGCACCTCAGGGCAACGAAATTACGAGCAACGAAGTTACGACGCTGTGCCCGGTCGGTGTCGTTCGAATAAGCGTCACAGTTACCTGAAAGCACCTACGGCATAGAGACCGTAGCCTGAGCCCGGACAATCCCGAGAGAGCGACGATAGTGAAGACCACACTGCCACGTTGGCGTCTGATGCTTTCGAAAGTGACCGCAGGGGTTCTCGCCGTCCTCTGCGTGTGTATCACGGCGTCCTGCCAAGTATCGCCGGCCGATGAGGGAGGCTGAGGGAGCGCCGAGGCCCAGAAGTCCGGTTCGGGCGAGCTTCACACCGACACGCAACCATTGACAAAGCGTTTCTCGGTGTTGAAAGCTCCGCTTGAGGTCCAGTGGATGTCGGGTACGTACGGCAATCCGCGGACCCGGGGCCGTCGACTTATTGGATCGACGCTGTGATCACCCTCGACAACAACCAAATTAACGATCTGAGGACTTCCTACTCCCCAGGGCCAAACGGCCAAACCCCCTCGGTCGTGAACGGCATGAAAAAGCATATACCGCCAGGCCCGTTCCTTACCAGCGATGCGCTAAACAACGCATTCACCGAAGGGCTCTGGGGGGCTCGTGGTGCCTATCTTGATCCACAGTCGCACAAGCTGGTGCTAGTCGCCACTGGCACCTAAACGCCACGACACGATAGCTGTTTAGGGCACAAGCTTTAAATCCCCCCACGATTGCGTACGACATGAAATGCTGGATGCATGACAACTTCTCCAGGTTTTCCGGAAACCCACAACCCGCCGAGTGCACCCACTACCCCAGTGGGGGCCGCGACATCGGCAGTCACCATTGCCACCTACTCCGACTACGCAGGCGCGCAGAAAGCCGTGGACTTTCTCTCAGATGAGGGATTCCCGGTGCAGCACAGCGCGATTGTGGGGTCGGATCTGCATCTCGTGGAGCGCGTGGTTGGCCGGGTCACCGTGTTCCGGGCAGCACTCACCGGCGGCGTGGCAGGTATTTGGTTCGGACTGTTGCTCGGACTGATTTTGTCCATCGCCAACCACGGTGAGGGCGCGGTGCTGGGCGCGGCGATTCTGATCGGCGCGATCGGTGGGGCGCTGTACTACTCCATCACCCACGCGCTGACTCGCGGTACTCGCGACTTCGCCTCCCGCAGCGAGATCGTCGCCGGGCAGTACGACGTCACCGTGGCCGCGGGCTACTCCGACCGCGCGAAAACCACCCTGGCCAAGCTGAGCGGCGCAAGTAGCTAGCGAGAGTTACGGAATTAAGCGAAGGCGAAGGCCCTAAAATTAGGGCCTTCGCCTTCGCTTATTAGCGTTTCCACCACCGGGGCCAAGATGTGCACGAGATGGTGGTGCAAGCGGATCGACCACGCGAACATCGGGACCGGCCGACGTCTTGGTTGCGTCTCCAAAGGGCACGTCGGCACCGCTCTGCCGTGAAGTGGTCATCGCTAACGGTAGCTCGATATCGCGCAACTCCGGTAAACCGGGGTACTTGGCGGCGGCCAACGCGTTAAGCTGGGGTAACACATACGTCAGCGCAGGCCGACAGCGCTCGTCACCACTGACCGTAAGCCTCGCGGCTCTCGAGTTCGGCGCATCCCGACACCGCAGAACAAAGCCACACAGATCCTCGATGATGCTTCTCACTACGCCCTCTCTATCCAGCACAGTGAGCACATCAACGCTCGGATCGGGATAGCTGTTTGGGTCTATCCACGGCTGCAACGAGATAATGACTGCGGACTCATGTACGGCCGCATTGTGAAGCCGTACGAGTGCTTCGCGTGGTGTAAGCGTGCCGTTGGCAAAGTGCAGATGGATCGGATCGCAGGCGTCTGCCCGCACAAGCTGGTTCGCAACTGTGCAGTGCAACTGATGCGGATCGCGCCACCGTAAACCGTTGTAGTCGATCATAGACAGCAGCAACGGCCGGATATCAACACTACGACCTCTGTCAGATAAAGCAAAGTCATCGGGTTCGATCCCACAAAGTTACCCATTGACTTTCCCCTCACCGAGTTCCCACCTGCTATGCAGCTCCGCGAGCCCCATAGCAGCCGAATCAATGATGGGTAAACAGGATAGATGTTTTGCATATCTCTGGATGCCGCAGACGTTAAACAATTGGTGAGGCCCACCCGGCTGATCCGACCACTGCTTTGCGGCGGCCGCAAGATCGCTCCATATAGTCTCGATCGATTCGGGAGGTAATAGTTCCGAAAGCTGCGTGCTCATCGTGTCTACTCCCCCGCCTTCCGCGCTCTCCGCCGCCGCGGCTTTACCTCACCCCCCGAAGGGGTTCTCGATTCGGACGCCGCTGATTGTAGCGCCGTCGCTTAGGTCTTCGGTGAGAATACGGCCACAACCAGCGGTACGAGCCGCTTCGATTAGTAACGCGTCCCGCAGCGGCAGCTGCGCGCTACGGCTAATCTCGACGGCGGCCAGCACTAGACGGGCATCGCTAGGCACAACCGGGAACCCGCGAAATCTTGTACGCATCTGCTGCCTGCGCTAACGGCAAAGGATGCGGAAGTTTACGGATAGCCGTTACGTAAAACTCCTGAAGCACCTGAGTGCTCAGCACCAGCTCACCCGGGGCGGCAGAGTCAAGAATATGTTGAGTCTAGCCAATCCAGCACAACGGCCGCGGTCCACGATTGATTGTCTGACCCCAATGCCGCACCAGTGAATGGCTCGACGTATTCCGTGAACCCCGCGGCCGCAACTTGGTCTAGAGCCGCTTGGCGGAGAGCGTGCGCTCGATGGTGCTCACCCAACCGGTGCAATGACCGCCACAACACCCAGTTGATCACCGGCCATACAGGACCGCGCCAATACCTGCGAGGGTCAAACGTCGGCTCCAGCGGGCTCGTTGTAGGGATCAACGGCCACCGAAGTTTCTGATTTCCGAGGAAGTACTCCGAGTCCAACTGCGCCAGCTGCGCATCGCGGACGTCCGGTTGCGCGATGCCAGCAATCAGCGGCGCGAAACCCGCGAAGGTACGCGCGCTTACCGAAACACTCCCCCGCATGTCGTAGTCCAGACATAGTCCAAGCTCGGCGCTGAACTGGCCCAACAAACCGCGGCGCCCGCGATCGATCCACGTCGCGATCTCCGCTCGCTCGACCTTGGGGGAACCGACTATCTCCGCCAACTCGAGTAAAGCCTGGTTAGCGGCCACCAAGAGGGCACTGAAGAAGACGTCCTTGACCAGAAAAGGGTGCGCACGATAGATCGACTCATCATTGTAGTGACACTGTTTGAGCAGCTCGACCAACCACAGATACCTGTCATAGTCGGCATTGGAAGGCCGCTGCGTGGAATCGGTTACATGCGCGGTGTCTCGTCGACGGTAGGACGGTAAATCCCCCACCTCGATGCCGGAAAGAACCGCGTCCCAGCGCGGTGCGTTATCCGTCCCCGACTCCCAAGGGTGATAAATGCTGACTAAACCTGACTGTTCGGGGTCTCGTTGCGTCATCAGGTATCGATGCCACCGCAGCATCCGAGGAAAAAGCTGGCCTAGCCGACGCCTCGCGTCCTCAATACAGCCCTGATCGGCAGTTGCTTTCTCCCATACTCGCGCCAACGCAACCGCGTGCACTGGCGGCTGACATATTCCGCTGGTAGCCGGCCCAGGCACAGGTGCGGACATCGAGATACCACAGTTCCAGCGCTGCGGACCTGGGAAGTAGGAATCCATAGCGGCAGAAGGATCAAAAACTATGTGCGGCACCATCCCCGTCGACCACTGCGCGGCAAAAAGGCTTTCCAGCTCAGTGAAAGCTCGTGAAACATCGATATGCGCCCAACCAACAGCGACAAAAGCCGCATCCCAACTCCACTGATGGGGGTAGAGCTTCGGTGCCGCTTTGGTCCACGCTCCCGCATCGTTTTCACGTAAAATTTCGGCCGCGCGCAGACGCAGCCGAGTATCGCGGGAACGGTCATTCACCCAACAAAGCTACCGCTATCTAACGAGGTGGTGCACGATAAAAATTTTTGCCAAGTTAGGAGAACTTGGCAAAAATGCGCTGCCACTGACCTGTTCGTTTCATCGACGACGATGGCAGTAGCTTGCAACCGTGCACCATGTCGTAAGCGGTTTTCACCTAAATCCTTCGTTCGCCCAAAAGGTACTACCCCTATCCCAAAGGGGCGTTACGGTAAGAGGATGACAACCTTTGCCATACGTCTGCTCCTTTAACAGCCACTCAGTGGGCGGCGGTGTCCCAGTCGGCGCCTGTTCCTACCGAAACCTCCAGCGGGACTTTCAGCTTAGCCGCACCTGCCATGCGTTCACGAGCCAGCGCTTCCACCTGCTCGCGTTCGCCGGGGGCTATTTCGAAGACCAGTTCGTCGTGCACCTGCAGCAGCAGCCGTGAAGAAAGGCCGGAAGCCTGCAACGCGGTGTCGGTAGCCAGCATCGCCACCTTCATTACGTCGGCGGCTGAACCTTGGATGGGGGCGTTGAGCGCCATGCGTTCGGCCATTTCCCGTCGCTGCCGGTTGTCACTCACCAAATCAGGCAGGTAGCGACGCCGGCCCAGGATTGTAGACGTATACCCGTCCTTGCGAGCCTGCTCCACCACGCTGTGCAGGTAGTCACGCACTCCCCCGAAACGTTGGAAGTACTCTTCTCGCAACGCGCGCGCTTCCTCAGCGCCAATGCCCAACTGCTGCGACAGTCCAAACACCGACAAACCGTAGGCCAGGCCGTAGGACATGGCTTTAATCCGCCGTCGCATCTCCGGGTCCACCGCGGTCGGAGCCACACTGAATACCCGCGCCGCGACGGTGGTATGCAGGTCCTCGCCGGCATGGAACGCGTCTATCAGACCAGCGTCGTCTGATAAATGGGCCATGATCCGCATCTCGATCTGGCTGTAGTCAGCGGTGAGCAGTGATTCAAATCCGCTCCCTACCACAAATGCACGGCGAATCTGGCGTCCCTCGTCCGTCCGGATCGGGATGTTTTGCAGGTTCGGTTCCACCGACGACAACCGGCCGGTCGCCGTACCAAGCTGATTGAATGTGGTGTGGATGCGGCCGTCGTCAGCGACAGTCTTCAACAAACCATCCACGGTGGTCTTGAGCCGCATGACATCGCGATGCCGTAGCAACTGCGCCAGTAGCGGATTGTTTGTCTGGGCGTACAACCCTGCCAGCGCATCGGCATCGGTGGTGTAGCCAGTCTTGATCCGTTTCGTCTTGGGGAGGCGCAGTTCGTCGAATAAAATCGCCTGCAGTTGTTTGGGTGAACCAAGATTGAACTCGCGCCCTACCTCTTTGTGTGCCTGCTCCACGGCACGGTTCACCTCGGCCTGGAACTGGAAGCGCAACCCCTGCAGATATTCAACATCGGCGGCGATACCCGCCTGCTCCATCTTCACCAGCAACGTCACCAGCGGAAGCTCCACGTCGGCGACCAGCTCAGCGGCGCCCACCTGGACGACCTGCTGTTCAAGCACCCTCGATAGGTGCACCACGGCCACAGCCCGAGCGGCCAGCGCCGTGTTGTCGGCCGCCGAGTCCATGCCATCGAGACTGAGTTGGCCGCCGTCGCCGGAGCCCTCGGGCAGCTCGGCGTAGAGGTACCGCACGGTCAGATCGGCCAGATCGTAGCTGCGCTGATCTGGCCGCACCACATACGCCGCAACGGCAGTGTCGGCGGCAAGGCCCCGGAGCTGCCAGTCCCGCGCCGCACAGGCGGCAATCACGTACTTTGCGTCGTGGCAGACCTTGGACACCGCTGGATCGCTCAACCATGCCGCGAGTTCGGCGTCATCCGCGGCATCCAGGGCGATCGGATCGCACCAGAGCGCCGCGCCGCTGTCTACGCCCAACGCCATACCTCGGCCGGGATCCACTCGACCGGCAGCGTTGATGGCGAACGCGCAACCCACGGTGCTTCCCGCGGCGGCATACCGACGCAACCAGGCGGAGAGCTCACCGGGCGAGGGAAGCGTCAGCGCTGTCTCCGGTAACCCACTAGGCTGCGGCGCGGCCGAATCAACACCATCAACAGCGTCGGCCGCAACGGGGCGCATCCCAGGCCAGGCGGCTTGCAACCGCTCGCGCAGCACGCGAAACTGGAGCGTGTCAAAGAGCTGATGCATAGCTTGGCGATCCGCGCCGCTCCAGAACAGCTGCTCAATGTCGCACGGTAGCGACATGTCAGTAATTAGGCCATTAAGTTGATAGTTGCGCAGCACGCCGGCAAGGTGTTCTCGCAGCGAGGTCCCGGCTTTGCCAGCAATCTCGTCGACCCGTGCGACAAGTCCTTCTAGCGAGCCGTATGTAGCCAACCACTTCGCAGCCGTTTTGGGGCCCACACCGGGCACGCCGGGCAGGTTGTCGCTGGACTCCCCCACCAACGCGGCGAGATCCCGATGACGCCCCGGCGGGACTCCGTAGCGCTGCTGCACTTCCGACGGCGTAATACGCGCTAGATCGGAGACGCCTTTGCGAGGATAAAGCACAGTGCAGTCCTCGGTGACAAGCTGAAACGCATCTCTGTCACCACTACAGATCAGTGTCGGCAGCTGGCGAGCGGCAGCCTGTGTAGCAAGTGTGGCGATGATGTCGTCGGCCTCATAGCCTTCGATCGCGATAGCGGTGATGCCCAGCACGTCTAGCACCTGTCGTACCAGGTCTACCTGGCCACGAAAATCCTCGGGCGTGGTCGCTCTACCGGCCTTATATTCGGCGTATTGCTCAGTGCGAAACGAGGCGCGCGAGACATCAAAGGCGACAGCAATGTGGCTTGGCTGCTCATCACGCACCAGGTTGATCAGCATCGACGTGAATCCGTAGACCGCGTTGGTGGGCTGTCCTGTGGTCGTAGAGAAGTTCTCTACAGGCAGCGCGAAGTAGGCACGATAGGCCAGTGAGTGGCCGTCTAGAATCAGCAAGCGTTGCGTGGGCGGTGAGGTCACCCCACGAGCGTAGTCACTGCGCCGCAGCCGCCGCAGCTTGAGTGCGGGCAACGCCTAGGCTCGCCGCTACCAAATCGTCTTCAAGCGCAAGCAGCGAGCGGTACTGTGCTTCCCGGAGTAGGTGCATCTCCCGGAGCATACGCACAGCGCTGTCGGAATCGCGGCGTTGCACCAGCGAACGATCTTCGCCGACCAGGGCCGCGGCGAGCAGCACATGTCGTTGAATGTCGGCCAAATCCGCTTCCAGGAGCGCCGCCCGAGCCCAGGCCAGCGCCGGGTCTTTGTCGGCTAGCTCAGTGGCCGACTCCCCGCAGATCTTCAGCAGCTGGGTGAGCGCGGCCCGAAAAGCGCGGTGCTCCTTGTGCATACGACCAGTGAGCGGTACCGACACCGCTGGAGGCGCCATAGTGGGACGCACCTTCTGCCGGTACACCGCACCCGGCATCGCTCCAGCATGACCCATTGCCCCGGTGAAACCCCGTACGTAACCGGCGGCCGCGGTCAGATGTCGCACGGCATCGCCAGATCGGTCCTGGTTCAGTGCCCGCAACGCAAGCTGAACCGTCGTTGCGGCCCGGATGTTAAACATCAAATACACCTGATGTCCGACTACCCAGCGCTCTGCCGCGGAGCCTTTGCTGGCGCTATCGGCCAACAGCGGCGGACACTCAACGACACGTGAGGAATCCTTGCTCGGCTTGTTCAGCAGAAAATCCCGCAACACGGCGCGAAACGCCGCCAGCTCGGCGAGCAGATCGTCTCGATCCACCGGCGCGTGTAAAAGATCTGCTAGACCGCGAGCAACCACCAGGGCTTCCTGAGCCGCCGCCTGCGGCGCAGACAGAGTTGCGCTGCGCACCGCAAAATAGGATCTAATCGGATTGGTGTCTGAGACCGAACTGTCCGATACATGCGGGGCGATCGCTAGAAGCATCTGGGCAAGCTGCTGGCTAGAGTTGGCGGCTGCCGTAAGCGCCGCCTCGGCGGCGCCACCCAAACTCCTCGCAGGCTCCGGTCGGGCCGTGCGACAAGCCTCAGTCAGTTCACCGCAAGCCTGCTCGGCGAGCAGGTACGCCACCGAATTGAGCCGGGGTGGGGGCGATGGTTCCGCTGGATCGGGAAGAATCGCCACCGAAACTTGCCATGGACAACCGTTCATAACCACTCTCTTTTACTTAGGAGACTGGTCTGATCAAGCTGATTCCGTCGCGCACAGGCAACAGCACGCACGACACTCGCGGATCGTTGGCTACGGCATCGTTGAACGCCCGCATGGCGCGGGTTCCGGGGTCTTCGGTGTCAGGGTTGAGTATCTCGCCCTCGCGGAGCGTGTTGTCGCAGGCGATCAGGCCGTGGGGTGAAAGCTTGCGCAGCGCGGCCTGAAAGTAGTCGTAGTAGGAAACTTTGTCCGCGTCAATGAAGACGAAATCAAACGGCCCCTCTAGCGAGCTGAGCGTCTGCAGCGCTGGACCAGTCGCCAGAGTGATCTGCCCGGCGTAAGAACTAGCGTCGATATGCCGGCGTGCCACGCCAGCTCGGTCAGCGTCGAGCTCGCAGGTCACGATGCGTCCACCAGGCGGCAAAGCTGCGGCCATCGAGAGTGCGGAGTATCCGCTATAGGTACCCACGTCGACAACGAGCTGCGGCCTAAGTGCATGAACCAGTGTCTGTAACAGCCGTGCCACTACAGGACCCGAAAGCATTTCAGGTAGATCAAGAGTCTCATACGTCTCGGAGACTAAAGCAGTCATGGCAGCCGGGTCAGGTGTGGTGTGTTGCGCGGCGTACTCATCAATGCCGGGCAAATTCACCGATTTCAACTGTGTGGCAACCTTCATGTACCTGAGTCCCCCTGTCTCACGAACATTACAACTATTTCCTTACGCCCCAAGCAATTACTGCCATCCTGCAACTTCGGACACACTGTCTCAAACCCTGTCTACAGCAGCGTGACGTATCTAGCAATGCCGCGCCGTAACCGAATCAAAATCGCTTAGAGGGTGTTTTGAAACTTAGGGTGGTGGGGTGTTTCGTGCGAGTCGCCGTGACATGAGCATGATCATTGCGATGTAGGTGATGGTTTCGTGGGTGGCGGTTAGGCGTTC
>JBBSOC010000038.1:0-21069 GCA_038260095.1 Mycobacteriales bacterium
AACCCTCGCCTTTTGTTTTGTTTTTTGTGGCCGGCGTTTCTCCTTTTGTGGTGTGTGGGCCTCGCTTTTTGCCGCCCACCCCCCAACCCACTTTTGCGTCATGGAAGGCAAGTCGTGATAGTCCCAGCAGGAGGACCGCACCCTGTCGTCGCTGGGATACCGCACACAGTCAGGTAGCCTCAGTAGTGACGTGAATTGACGAGCAGGGGAGTGCGGCAATGGCTGGTTCAGCACCGGTATCAACGACTGAGACCGGCGCGCCGGCGCCCAGTGACGCGTTCGCGCTCAGCGTTGGGGCTAATGGTCCGATTTTGCTGCATGACCACCACTTCATCGCCCAGATGGCGCACTTCAACCGGGAGCGCGTGCCCGAGCGCAACGTGCATGCCAAGGGAGGGGGCGCGTTTGGCAGTTTTGAGGTCACCGATGACGTCAGTGCGTTCACCAAAGCCGCGGTTTTCGCGCCGGGTGCCTTGACTGAAACACTGTTGCGCTTCTCCACCGTTGCTGGGGAACAAGGTTCGGCCGATACTGTGCGTGACCCGCGGGGTTTCGCATGCAAGTTCTACACCAGCGAAGGCAATTACGACCTGGTCGGCAATAACACTCCGGTGTTCTTCATCCGTGACCCGATGAAGTTTCCGCACTTCATCCGCTCGCAAAAACGGCTCCCCGACAGTGGCGTGCGCGACAATAACATGCAGTGGGACTTTTGGACCCTTAACCCCGAATCGGCCCATCAGGTCACGTACTTGATGGGGGATAGGGGCATTCCGGCGTCGTGGCGGCATATGGACGGTTTTGGGTCGCACACCTACATGTGGGCGAACGCCGCCGGCGAAAAGTTCTGGGTGAAATACCACTTTCAGACTGAGCAAGGTATTGAGTTCTTTACCGCCGATCAAGCTGCGGCCATTGCTTCTGGGGATCCGGACTTTCACCGGCGCGATTTGTTCGAGCACATCAAGCGTGGCCAGTACCCCTCGTGGACGTTGTCTGTACAGGTTATGCCCTATGCCGATGCTGTGAGCTACCGGTTCAACCCTTTCGACCTAACCAAGGTGTGGCCGCACAGCGACTATCCGCTGCGCCGAGTGGGCCGGTTGACTCTGAACCGCAATCCGGAGAACTTTTTCGCCCAGATTGAGCAGGCCGCCTTTGAACCGTCCGCCTTGGTACCTGGAATTGGGATTTCCCCCGACAAGATGCTGCTGGGCCGCATGTTTGCCTACGCCGACACGCATCGCCACCGGATTGGCACCAACTACCAGCAGTTACCGGTGAACCAGCCGAAGACGCCAGTGAACACCTACTCCTTCGATGGCGCTATGCGCTACCACCACTCTGGTCGCAGCCCGGTGTACTCACCGAACTCCTACGGGGGTCCGGTTGCCGACGAGCAGACTGGCGCCGACCTTGGCTGGAGCGTGGACGGCGAGATGGTGCGCTCGGCGTACTCGCTGCATGTGCAGGACGATGATTTCGGCCAAGCGGGCACTTTGGTGCGCGACGTACTCGACGACGCGGCGCGGGTGCGGTTGGTCGGCAACATCGCCGGGCACTTAGGCGCCGGGGTGTCCCAGCCTGTGCTGGAGCGAGCGTTGGCCTATTGGCAGAACGTGGACGAGAACCTCGGCGTAGCTGTAGCCAAAGCCTTGGGCTAGCAGAAGCTGCCGGCATCCAACAATTAGCGGTAAATCTCCCGGCGGTGCCCCAGCTCGATCACCCACACCAACAGCTCATCGTCGTACAAGTCGTAAACTATTCGGTAGTTGCCAACCCGCAATCGTAGTGACCCGGCGCGGCCCTTTATAGCCTTAATGTCTAAATTAGCGGCATGAGGGTTAGCGGCGAGAACATCTATCGCGCTTCCGATCATCTTTTTGATTTGCGGGTCTAGTTTGCGTAGTTGTCGTCCGGCCTGAGGATCGAACTCCACGCGATATGCTGCACTCACACGTCTGTTTCGGCTAGCTCAGCATCGATTTCCGCCCGCAATGTCTCCCATGGGATGCCCTTTTCACCTGCGGCACGGCGGGCACGAGACGTATCAATGACTGGCCCCATACGCTTGGCCCACGCGTCTTCTTCCGCGTCTTCAAGGGCCTCTAACGCGGCGTGAGCTAGCCCGGCAGGCAACACGGCCAACACCTCGCGTTCCTGCTCAGTCAGCCACGCCACATGCCCTGCCCGTGCCGCGTCCATTGCCTTATCTACCGGCGACGGAGTGAGCGCATATACGCTGCCAGAATCGGTCTTGTGAGCTTGAGCGATAGCCATACCCTAAGTGTAAACGTCCACCAGCTCAATCGTCCAGAAACCTCAGGATGTCAGCGGCGGCCCAGCAGGGAGGGACTTCGAAGCCGTAAGCAGCACCGCTTGCCGGCTGTACACAGCTTCGGTAAGCACAGCTAGCTACTGCGAGCGCGGCGCACAAGTCCGTAGCCGAATGTGCGCCGCAGACCAATCAGGTTAACGATAGCAACTAGCATTCCGAGCAGCCACGTCATAAAAAACAGCGGTAGATGGTCGTGGGGCGTCCCGATCGGATTCGCGGCGATGACTATCGCGATGCCTAGTAGGACGAGCTGAGCGAGCGTCCGTCGGAAGCATCTCCTAGCGCTGGAATACAGCCGCATGTCTGATCGCAGTGCCTCTCGCGCTTCTGGCGGGAAAGCGCGCAGACCTCCCCACAGGAGTAGTCCGAGGATCGCTCCCATCCCAGCAGCTATCGCCATAGACACTATGACGCTGGGCGGTGCTTGTTTCGGCGCGGGGTTAGCCTGCATCATGAACGCTATAAGTAGGGCGAAGTGGAGCATAAGGGCAGCTGCGGCGATGTAGCCTAAAATTTGGCCGAGTAGCCCATGTAGCTGAGCTCCGAGCCGAGCATCACCTGGGCGGATTGATAGGACGGCGGTATACCAGCTGGCGGCTTTCCCCAAGCGGCCGCGCTTTTCTTCAATGAGACCGAGGCCGCTTAGCGCGTCGATATTTTCCGGTTCGATCCGCAATGCGTCCTTGTAGTGAGATTTTGCGGCCTTATAACGTTGGGCGTCAGTGGTCACGGCGCCGGCCATGATGTGAGTACTAGCGTCATCAGAACTTAGCTCTAAAGCTGTTTCCATCGTTGTCTGGGCAGCTTTCCGCTTGCCCGCCGCTGACTGCATGGTGGCCAGAGCTAGCAGCGCCGGCACCCATTCTGGCGCCGCGTCAACTGCGGCTTGGGCCGCTGCGACCGCCTTTTTGTGCTGCTTAATGCCAAGAAACGCATAGCTGGCGGTACATGTCAGGCTTGGCTCTAGACCAACTAAGGCAAGCCCGTGTTCGGCTGCTTGCGCTGCCTCTGCCGCTCGGCCAAGTCTGGAAAGCGTCACAATGATAAGGCTGTGCAGTTGTGCTGAAGAACTGTTCGTACTTGCCGGCATGAGCAGGCTCAACGCTTCGTCGTTTCGTCCGACATCCAGTAGCGCTCGAACGCGAGCCAGCAGCTCCGGATGGGGCACAGCCAGAATGTAGCAGGCGTCACACCGTGCTAGCGCGGTGGCGCTGAGGGCGGCCTTTGGCTGGCCATGCGGTAAGAACGACACGTGAAGATTTGGCGCGGCGCAGATCAGACCCCGCTCGATTGGGGTCGGTCTGTGGTGACCGTAGGAGTGTTCGATGGTGTACACCGGGGCCACCAACAGGTGATATCCCGTGCTGTCGCCACAGCGGCCGCGCGCGGGTTGTCCTGCGTCGTAGTCACGTTCGATCCGCATCCGGTAGAGGTGCTGCGGCCGGGCAAGCATCCTCCGGTGTTGACTCCGGTGGGCCGCAAGACTGAACTGTTACGTCAGCTGGGTGTCGACGCGGTGTGTGTACTTCCGTTTACTGTGGAGTTGAGTCACCACAGCCCGGAAGAATTTACACATGAGATCTTAGTGTCAGCGCTGCATGCCGCGGTGGTGGTCGTAGGAGAAAACTTTCGTTTTGGCCATCGAGCAGCCGGCGATGTCGACTTGCTGCGCAAGCTCGGAGAACGGTTCGGTTTCAGTGTTGAAGGCTGCATCCTGGAGCGCCGGCTCGTTGACGGTAACAACAATGTTGAGCAGCCGATTTACTCTTCGACCTATATTCGTGCCTGTGTGGCTGCCGGCGATATGGTCAGCGCCGCTGCCGCGCTGGGCCGTCCGCATCGGATCGAGGGGCTTGTGGTGCGAGGAGATCAGCGAGGCAGCGAGCTGGGATTTCCCACAGCCAACCTTGCACCGCCGGCATTCACCGCGCTGCCAGCAGACGGGATTTATGTTGGTTGGCTACGGCGCGCCCGCAAAGATGAGCCCATCCCGGCGGCGATCAGCGTGGGCAGCAATCCCACCTTCGCTGGTCAGGCCCGTCGCGTGGAAGCGCACCTTCTGGACTTCACCGCGGATCTCTATGGTGAGCAGGTAACGCTGGAGTTCGTCGACTGGCTGCGGCCGATGCGCCGCTTTGACACCACCGACCAGCTCGTAGCCGCGATCGCCGCGGACGTTGAGAACACCCGACGGGTTCTCGCTGAGCCTGCCTGCTAACCTGGCGGTGGAATATACCCTGCACCAGCGGCCTCCGTGACGAAGACCGGGGATCGTTTCTACTAGCTCAAAGGAGAGCCGTCAGTGGCCACAGCCACCCAAAGCGCACCAGAAGTCGCAAACACCATCAGTAGTGGTTCCGCTGGGAGCCGCTCTACCGATAGCCGTTCCACTGGGAGTCGTTCCACCAGTAAAAAGGCCGCTGCGGCCAGAACAAGCAAACGAAGCCCGAAAAGTGTTGCTTCCGCACCAATGCAGAACAAAAGCGATATTATCGCGAAATTTGCTATTGGCGAGGGCGACACTGGTTCGCCCGAGGTGCAGGTTGCGCTGCTCACTGAGCGGATCAATCACCTCACTGGGCACCTCAAGACGCATCCGCATGATCACCACAGCCGCCGTGGCTTGCTGCTTTTGGTCGGCCAGCGCCGTAGGTTGCTCAAGTACCTAACGAATGTAGATATCGCCCGTTACCGGACGCTGATTGAAGCCCTGGGACTGCGGCGATAACGAATATGTACACCCGGGAGTGGCATGGTGCCGCTCCCGGTATGTGCATGAAGAACGGTTGAGGCTCGGCCGTTCCCTAATGCGCAGCACGCCGCTGGACTTATCTAGCCCGCTATGGTTAGGCGTTTCTCGGTCCTCGGTAGTGGTGCTCGGACCTGCGGAGAAATTCACCGCGAATGATCCGCGCACTTCGATCGAAGACCGGCGCTCCCACATGTGGTTTCTGATGAGACCGGCCTTACCTGACAAGGAGAAACACATATGTCGGCTCATTCCGGCAACTCCGTTGAATCTGCCCCCGAATCGGTGGTAGCTGTCATCGACAATGGCACTCGCGGTACCCGTGAAGTGACCTTTTCCACCGGCCGGCTTGCCCGCCAAGCTGCCGGTTCGGCAACAGCCCAGTTGGGTGACACGTTTATTTTGTCGGCCACGACCGTCGGCAAGCACCCCAAAGACCACTTTGACTTCTTCCCGCTAACTGTAGATGTAGAAGAGCGCATGTATGCCGCGGGCCGCATTCCTGGCTCCTTCTTCCGCAGAGAAGGGCGCCCTAGCGAGGACGCCATCCTCACCTGTCGACTTATCGACCGTCCGCTACGGCCGAGTTTCGTAAATGGTCTACGCAACGAGGTGCAAGTGGTGTGTACCGTGCTGGCGCTAGAGCCTGGCACGTTGTATGACGTTGTGGCCATCAATGCCGCTTCTATGTCCACTCAGCTGGCTGGTTTGCCATTCTCTGGCCCGATCGGAGCCACTCGGTTGGCCTACATCGGTAGGGATTGGGTCGCCTTCCCTACGCATGCGGAGCTTGAAGAAGCTACTTTTGACATGGTGGTTGCTGGACGCGTACTCGAGGATGATTCGGTAGCGATCATGATGGTCGAGGCTGAGGCCCCCGAGCGCACGCTGACCCTGATAGAGGGTGGCAGCCCAGCACCCACCGAAGAGGTAGTTGCGCAGGGCCTAGAGGCCGCAAAGCCTGCCATCCGCTCGCTGTGCGCTGCGCAGTCGCAACTTGCGTCTAAGACAGCGAAGGAAACCGCGGAGTTCCCACTCTTCCCCGACTATCAAGGCGATGTGCTGGCCGCTGTAACCAGCGCTGTGTCCAGCGAGTTGGGTTCCGCTTTGCGTATCGCCGCTAAGCAGGAGCGCGAAAGCGAGCTCGATCGAGTCAAGAAGCTGGCCTTTGAACGAGTTGGCGCCGACTTCGTAGGCCGAGAGGCTGAGGTCTTGGGTGCGCTGAAAGCGCTGACCAAGAAGCTAGTACGGCAACGGGTGCTGCAGGACAAGATACGCATCGATGGCCGCGGCCTCACCGATATCCGGACGCTCTCGGCAGAGGTCGAAGTGCTGCCACGGGTGCACGGTTCGGCGTTGTTCGAGCGTGGCGAGACCCAAATTTTGGGCGTAACAACACTGAACATGCTTCGCATGGAGCAGCAGTTGGACACGCTGTCGCCACAGACTCGCAAGCGGTACATGCACAACTACAACTTTCCGCCTTACTCCACTGGTGAGACTGGCCGGGTGGGGTCGCCCAAACGTCGCGAGATCGGCCACGGAGCGCTGGCTGAGCGAGCACTAATACCTGTGCTGCCAAGCCGGGAAGATTTCCCGTACGCCATCCGGCAAGTATCGGAGGCGCTGGGCTCTAACGGCTCTACATCGATGGGTTCGGTGTGTGCCAGCACGTTGAGCATGTTGAACGCTGGTGTGCCGCTGAAAGCCCCGGTGGCTGGTATCGCGATGGGTCTGATCAGCGATGAAATCGAGGATGCAGGCGGGAACTCGAGCGTGCGATATGTGACGCTCACCGACATTCTAGGCGTCGAAGATGCCTACGGCGACATGGACTTTAAGGTTGCCGGCACCAAGGACTTCGTCACTGCGCTGCAACTGGACACCAAACTCGACGGTATCCCGTCGGGGGTGTTGGCGGCAGCGCTGACCCAGGCGCGCAACGCTCGTCTGGCCATTCTGGATGTGCTCGCCGAGGCGATCGACGGTCCAGACGAGATGTCGCCACTGGCTCCCCGAGTGGTCACAGTGACCGTTCCCGTGGACAAGATTGGCGCGGTGATCGGCCCCAAAGGCCAGACGATCAACGCCATTCAAGACGAGACTGGCGCTGACATCTCCATCGAAGATGATGGAACGATTTACGTGGGCGCTACCGACGGGCAATCGGCGAGTGCCGCGGTGGACCGAATCAACGCGATTGCCAACCCGCAGATGCCCAAAGTTGGGGAGCGGTACTTGGGCACGGTCGTGAAAACGGCCGCGTTCGGTGCTTTCGTTTCTCTGCTACCCGGTAAAGATGGGCTAGTACACATCTCCAAGTTGGGTAGCGGACAGCGCGTAGCAAGAACCGAGGATGTTGCTAACGTGGGCGACAAAATCCAGGTGGAAATCGTTGAAATAGACGCGCGCGGCAAGATTAGTCTGGTCCCGGTTCGGGACGACGCCTAGCTCGGCGCCGTGCCACACGGAGATGACTCATAAAAATATGGGGTTGACCACCGAGCTTCTGGAGCAGGGACGGTACGGCACGGTTCGTCGTACCGTCCTGCCCAGCGGGCTACGCGTCGTCACCGAAGAGGTGCCGGGCGTGCGCAGCGCGAGTGTGGGCATATATGCAGACGTCGGCTCGCGCGATGAGACACCAGAGCTGGCGGGTGCCTCGCATTTTCTTGAGCATGTGCTATTTAAGGGAACAAAGCGGCGTTCCGCGCTGCAAATCTCGGCCGAGGTTGAAGCCGTGGGCGGCGACAGTAACGCCTACACCAGCAAAGAACACACCTGCTTCCACACTCAGGTGCTGGAGCGGGACCTCCCGTTGGCAGTCGATGTGCTCTGCGACATGATCACCTGCTCGGTGATTGATGAGCGTGAGTTCAATACCGAACGTGGCGTGATCTTCGAAGAGATCGCAGCGGGCGAGGACGAGCCGGCCGATATAGCCGCTGAATTGTTTGACGAAGCCGCACTGGGAACACATCCACTTGCCCGGCCAATCTTGGGCACCAACGACTCGATCGCGGCCATGACCCGCGACGCGGTGTTTGGTTTCTATCAATCCCACTACGTGCCCCAACGACTGGTAGTGGCCGCAGCAGGCAGACTGGAACATGACACGTTTGTCCAACTTGTGGCGGAGGGTTTCGCCACCGGTGAGCTGAATGTAACGACAGGTCAGAACAACTTACGCGACAGGCGGCAACTCGCCCCGTCACAGCCAGCTGCCGATTGCACCGCCCAACGGATCAAGGACACCGAACAGGCGCATCTGACACTGGGTGTTCTAGGCGTATCACGGCATGATGAGCGACGGTACGCCGTTGCCGTGTTGAGCCAGATCCTTGGTGGCGGGATGAGCAGTCGGCTGTTTCAGGAGGTCCGAGAGCGTCGCGGGCTCGCATATGCTGTGAGCGCGTTCGTGAATTGTTACGACGATATAGGCTTTCTTGGTATATACGCTGGTTGCTCACCGGCGAAGTTGGCCGAACTGACTGATGTGGTGATGACTGAGCTCTCGCTTGCCGCACGAAGTGGGGTGTCGGCGGCTGAGCTCGCTCGCGCCAAGGGAATGATCAGCGGTGCAACTGTGCTCGACACTGAAGACACCGCTTCCCGAATGAGTCGAATTGGGCACCGCGAACTATATTTCTTCGACTACGCTTCGGTAGATGACTATCTGGGCAAGATTGCGACGGTTACCCTCCATGATGTGGGGCAAGTGGCCGAGCAGCTGCTAATCGAGCCATACATTGTTGGGCTTGTCGGGCCCACTTCGCTCAAAGGATAAGGGCACTGTTGATGACTGAGGGTTTTACCCCCAACGAACCGATCCGAGTAGGCGTCCTGGGCGCTCGCGGCAGGATGGGTAGCCAGGTATGTAAGGCCATTGATGCCGCCGGTGATACCGAGCTGGTCGCAATGGCCGATGCTGGTGAATGGATCTTTGAGGTTGCTGATGCTGGCGCCCAGGTCGTGGTGGATTTCACTCGACCCGACGTGGTGCTGGACAACATTCGATGGTGCGTCGACCAAGGTATCTCGGTTGTGGTAGGTACCTCTGGATTTGATTCAGCGAAGTTGGAGACCGTTCGGGAGTGGTTGAAACTTCAGCCCAAGGTAGGCGTGATCATTGCTCCAAACTTTGCCATTGGCGCGGTGTTGATGATGCAGTACGCGGCGAAGGCGGCTCGGTTTTACGAATCCGCCGAAGTGGTGGAGCTACATCACCCAGACAAAGTTGATGCGCCCAGTGGTACGGCAACGCGTACGGCGGAGTTAATCGCCCAAGCCCGTAAAGATGCCGGACAACAGCCTGTGCCTGATGCGACAACGGATGGGATCGCCGGTGCGCGTGGGGCCGATATCGCTGGTGTGCCTGTCCATTCGGTGCGGCTGCGCGGCCTGGTAGCGCACCAGGAGGTGCTGCTAGGCGGTGTAGGGGAGACACTCACCATTCGGCACGACACCTATGATCGGGCCGCTTTCATGCCGGGAGTGCTACTTGCGGTGCGCGCAGTGCTGCATCGCCCAGGCCTCACTGTAGGTTTGGACCCGCTCTTAGATGACATGGCGCCGTAGCTAGGGCTCAGCCACTGCGTTAAGGGAAGTAGCTGTCGGTTCCACTGCTGTCGGTCATCGGGCCGGTGGAGCCGGCGTTGCTCGAAGCGTTCGTCGCACACTACCGAGTGTTTGACGTAGAGCGATTTCTGCTCGCGTTTCACTTTCCCGAGGACGTGCCTGCCGACGAAAAAGACCGTCTGCTCAATACGGCCAAAGAATTGGACGTGGAACCGAAGCTGGTGAGTGTTGGCCCATGGCATGAGAAAGTAAACTCTGAGCTTTACGCCCAGCTGCGAGAGGAAGCAGGGAAGGGTTGGCACATGATCGCCGACAGCGATGAGTTCCATTCTTACCCTTCCCCGGTTTCGGAGTTGATAGCACAGGCTGAGATAGCGGATAGTCCAATCGTTGAAGGATTGCTTCTTGATCGATTTGCTCAAGGTGGTTTCCCCCGCTTATCTGCCGCGCAGGATTTGGATTCAAACTATCCCTTGGGCGGGTTTCTTACCCACTACGTGTTGGGTGGCGAACCAACCAAGGTTGTACTGGCCCGATCGGGTTACGAGCTGCCGCCGGGAAACCACGAGATTAAAGGGCACCGCAGCGTTAATCGGCCCCTCATTCCCGTACATCACTTCAAGTGGCGGCACGACGTGGTTTCCCGTCTGCGGGATCGCGCGGACGGTATCCTCAGCGGAGACTGGCACATGCATGATGACTGGGTACTCAACGAAACCTTGCGCGCTCTACAGCACATCGCTGCGCATGACAACCGGATCGGCCTCGTTGAAGGCCGAGAGCTAGTGCCCCCCGAGGCTGGAGCTGCTGTCCCATGTGTGTCGGTGAGTTTGGATCGCGTCGCACCAGGTTGGGAACCAGCTTCCCTTGCCGTCGCGCAAACGTGGTGGGGTTGGCCCAGTGGTGAGGTAGCCAATTCGAAGCTGATTCCTACACTTGCGGAGCTACCCCCGTTACGCGACCTTGGACTGGGGGAGGAGTCGAGGGGTGCGGCACATATGAGTAGTGCCCGTTCCAGGCCTCCCGTGCGGCGGCCTCGACACTCGCGTCGCCGTTAAGGCGGTTTCCTGAAGAGTTCCCTGGCAGCACGTTTGGACGTCGCCCTGCTGGCTCCATAGCCAAATAGGCCAGACCAACCCTTGCTAGTAATGGTGCGAGTTTCACTGAGCTGGATGCTCGCAGTGCTTCCCTACCCAGATAAATGCTTGGGGTAGCGCGAGTCGCCACATGCCGAAGTTGTGGCCTCCTTTACCTATGATGGTTTTGGTGAGGTGATCTGGTTCTTTGATTCGGGGTGCAAACTCCTTCAACCCCCGGAGTCCTTCTCGGTCGCCGCTGGAGCTAATGAGGTTGAAGTTGAGGGGGTATTGGCGGGGTAGGTTGATGGTGTGAGTGGGGGTGTTGGCTAGGCGTATGGCTTTGTCGCCTCTATAGAGATTGCCGGTGGATTTGTCAGTGACGGCGTGGAAGTATCCGGAGAGGCTTACTGCTGCCGAGAACTGGTCTGCGTGGCGGATGGCGAGGTTGACCGCGCAGAATCCGCCGGTGGAGTAGCCCATGAGTGTCCATTGAGATCGGTCGTGGCTGACTCGTAGTTCTTGGCGTAGGACGTCTGGAACGTCTAAGGAAACATAGGTGTCGGCCTGGTCACCGTGTACCGCATCCACACACTCACTATCGGCTGGTAGATGCGGGTTTTGCTCCGGAACTACCACCACCATCGGTGGCATTTTGCCCTGGGCAATGAGCTTGTCCATGACTCGATCAGCGCTAAGAGTGCGCTGGTAAACCTCTAGGCTGCCGTGGTATCCCGTGATAAATTCCAGCACAGGAAAGATCCGTTGTGGCTGAGATTTATCGAAGTAAGCCGCCGGAAGGTAGATCCTGACCGGCAACGTGTATCCAGTCCGCGCTCCCCGAATAGATGTAGCAACCACAACACCTTTCCCCGGGGTGCGCTGAGCGACCTGTTCGGCGGCGTTCACCGAGGGATCAAGTTGGTTCGCGGGATCACCTCGGGGAGCTATCAGCGGGTGAACATTAAGGTTAGCTCCTTGGTCGCCGAGCAAAGCAGTGGAGACGTCGTCCCAGGTAACAAGAAATCCCTGCTGGACATTGATCCCAGCAGCTACGCTCAAGACAACCATGAGTTGGGTAAGGGTGAGCGCGAGAGCTCTCCGGATGTGCTTAAAGCGCTCCCAGTTCCAGCTCCAGGCCGTCGCGACAAGAGCACCGAGGGTCAACGCGGATACAAGGACGAAAAACCACACACTGGCTGGCTGCACAGTTGCAATTTAACTACAGGCCGCGAGGCTGGTTTCACGGGCCTTAACTGTAATAAGCTCGCGAAATGCAGACTCCTAGGTAGTTTTTCCGAAACATCCACCTACAGTGCGTTTTTTGTGCGCCTTACCCCAGATCGCCGGGCGGTAGAGGGTCGGTGCGGTGGTCACCTCTCGGCGAGCTGCGCAACGCGGCTCCGGCCTGACCGGTATTCCACGAAGGCTATATGTAGGGCCCGGGGACGTCACCCGCACCGACCACCTCATGTAACTGCGAGACCCTCAGGATTGTTCCCCAGGTCTCAAGGGCTCTACACCGCGAGCGCGGCGGCCAGTGTGATGATGGTTTCCCTTGAGTAGTGGCGTCGCGACTTGGCGTTGCATATCTCCTGGTATTGATGATGGGTCATTGGTAAGATACTTGTATGGCAACTAAGACTAAGAAACTCACTATCACTATGCCAGAGGACACACTCCAACGGCTGAAGACCTCCGCGACGATTGCGCGAGCACGTTCGTTGTCGTCCTATATCTCCGAGTTGGTGGAGAAGCACGAAGATGAGATGACCTACTCCGAGTACCTCGACAATTTCAAACCCACACCAGAGCAACAGGCGTGGGCGAATAAGGTGCTTGGTATCGGCAAGTGAACGGAGTTGTGCTCGATGCTGGAGCGTTGATAGCGATTGACCGACGCAGTGAAGAGATCCAAACTCTGTTAAAAACAGTACGGCGATCCAATCTCCTCGTGGCGGTTCCCGCAAACGTCATTACGCAAGCTTGGCGTGACGGGGCTCGCCAAGCGTTGCTGGCGAAGTTCCTCGCTGAACCGTGGGTACGTGTGGTTGCTGTCGATGAGCAACTGGCGAAGGCCGCCGGCACGTTGCTCGCCAAAAGCGGCCATAGCGATGCGGTAGACGCGTCGGTAGTGGCCACTGCGGTCAAGCTGGGCTTGCGTCGCATCGTTACTTCAGATCCAGGAGACATCGCGGCGATTGGACCGGATCTGGAGATTACCGCAATATAAAGCCATCGGCGGCCTGTGACCCGCCACCTAGCCGGAACCCTAGATCGGGCTTGATCTTGGTGGTATCCAGCTGTGCTTTCTGTAGCTTCCCCGAGTAAGCCCAGTTCATCGACTGCCAGCGGGTAAATGGATCGAGCACCCACATATCAGACTGACGGCTGCCGTTGCGGTACCGCTGACCGGAGCGCCGGCGATGATCGACGTGAGGTGGGCTGCCACGACGTTTCTCCCGTTGTTAGTAGGCTGCCGACAGTACGCGATCGATCGCAGAAAGTCCCAGCTCCAGCTCCTCGTGCGACACGGTAAGCGCGGGCCGGAAGCGGATAGAACGCTCCCCGGATGGGAGCATCAGCACGCGTTCGGTTTCACGAAGCCGAGTAAGCACCGCGTTGCGTAGGTTCGTAGATACCACGTCAAACGCACACATGAGCCCCCGACCGCGAGCATTGGATGCGACGATGGCGTGCGGGGCAAGCATGGTTTCCAACCGTGGTAGGAACCACGATCCAACTTCTGCGGCTCGGCTAATCACGTTCTCACTCTCGATGGTTTCCAGCAGGCGCTGGCAACGAACCATATCGACCAAGCCGCCGCCCCACGTGGAGTTGATGCGGCCGCTCACAGCAAAGACGTTGTCTCTGATCTCGTTCACTCTGCGCCCAGCCATGATTCCGCCGAGCTGCAACTTCTTGCTGAATGCAACTATGTCGGGTTCTAGCCCTAACTGTTGATAGGCCCAGGCGCTGCCGGTGATGCCACCCCCGGTTTGTACCTCATCGAGCACGAACAACGCATCGTTGGTGTGACAGAGCTGTTGCATGTTGTGTAGGAATTCTCCACGCATGTGATTGTCGCCGCCTTCACCTTGGATGGGTTCGGCAATGAAGCAGGCAATGTCATGCGGGTGCTGGGCGAACGCGGTTTTGGCTTGGGTGATCGCGTGTTCTTCGGCGGCGAACAGCTCAGCGGAATGCTCAGCCTCGGGGAAACGGATCGCCGGTACATCTATCCGTGGCCAGTCGAATTTAGGATAGCGAGCGGTTTTCACCGCGTTGGTGTTGGTGAGTGAGAGCGTGTACCCGCTCCGGCCATGAAAGGCTTGGGTCAGATGCAATACCCGGGTGCCCAGGGCGGCCGAACGTCCAGCGGCTTCATTCCGGCGGCTTTTCCAGTCAAAGGCGCACTTGAGCGCGTTCTCCACGGCCAGAGCGCCCCCTTCGATCAGAAACAGATAGGGGAGTGCCGGATCACCGAGTACTCGGGTGAAGGTTTCCACGAAGCTGGCTAGGTGCGTGGTGGATAGGTCGCCGTTGGCGGGTTTGTTTGCCGCCACGCCCGCCAACAGTCGCATAAAGGCGGGATCATCCACGACGCATGCTGGGTTGACTCCTAGCGGAGCGGTGGAGAAGAAGGTATATAGGTCCAGATATCGCTCCGCGGTGTTGGCATCCACCAGCCACGAACCACGGCTTTTCTCCAGATCTAGAACGAAAGGGAAGCCAGGGGTCATAGCGTGCTGGGAAAGAATGTCGAGAACATTTTCCGCCGCTGCGCCGTGCTGATACTGGGTCATGGATAGCTCCCCTATTGTGACGTGCCGTGTTGTGAGACAACGACCCACCGATCACGCGATGAGCGCAACATACCCCAGTCTGCCCGGGAATCGGTATGCGAATCACGGTTTGGCGGCTGAACCCATCATCCTTGTCCTTCCAGCACGTTAGCTCACGTTTATGCCTTAAAGGTGGCCGCTCATCCAACCGCGTATGCCGGAGTGGATGGTTTATGAGCAATAGTCACCCAAGCTTGAGTTTTTTGCGGCACACTAGCTGCTATTTCTGGTGGTTTCGACCGATATGAGGCGCAGGTGACCGAAGAAGAACCACTGACTCGTGATTTCCTGCTACCTCAAGCTCGAGGTAGCGAGGTTTACTTCCTACGTCAGCCGGGTGGCAACGCTCACGAGCACGAGGTCGCCCTAAATCAAGTACGAAACGCCGGTTTTAGTGAAGTAGAACTACATGCCGCGATTGTGGCCGCACTAGGTGAGCTCGCCGAAAGCGGAGAGCTCACCTCCGCAGTGGTAGCAGCCAATTGGACCGGACTGATTGAACCGGCATTGAAAGGAGTCGCTGGGAGTATCGGAGGCTGGAAGCCAGAAGAGGGCCAGGCAGAGACTTATCTTCCGAGGGCTGCCCAGCTGGTTGTGGTCATTAATGCTCTAGCTGTGTCGGTTCCCAATGATATCACTGACGCAATTGTTCAGAATGATAAAAGCTTACTGGCAAAAACTGCCAACCGAGCAATTCCGCTCCGAAGAATGTTTGTTGATGAGTTATGGGTTGCCAAAAACCAGCTAGCCGAACAGGTCGAGGTTGCATCTTCTGAAGGGATCGGTCGCCTCCAAGAGGTGAGTTCGGCTGCGAAAGTTATCGGGGCTCTGCTGACCGGGAAATCACCGCGAGGTGGTAGACCTTCAACGTTTGCTGCATGGAGAGCACGGAAGATTCCGGCCACTTCAGCTCAGGCTCTAGTCATCCAGAAAGTTTTTGGCCCCTCATCGCTCATAGGTGGCGCGGCTGCCAAATACCGCACCGCTGAGGAGGCCCGGATTGCGCTCGGCGCTACCTTGGCTAACAAACCTCCCGACACCCCTAGCGAGATATTCGATGCCCAAGTCGCCGTTGTGGCGGATATGTCTGCACTCGGCTGGACCACCGCCGCACAGTTGGTTGAGCGGCTGGGTATTCCACCTAGCAAGCTCCCACTGGTACTGACCCTGGCGGATAGGGGGATTGCCAGTACCGCGACTGCGGCCGTATTATCCGTAGTTCGTAACCCAGACAAACCGCGCCCTGATGGGGAAGGGCTCTCCCGCGCTGTTGTGGCAGCGGTAAAGGCCGCGGTACGTGATAACTCGGAGCAGCTTGGTTTAAAGCCACCTACCTTTCGCCCGAAATTCAGGCGTAAGTAAAGAATCTAACCTTGGGCTGAGCCTGGTCGGCTGAGGAGAAACTGGTGTACATCGAGATATCCGCTGGCGAAGCCCGCTTGAGCCCAAGCCAGATACAGCTCCCAGGTTCGGCGGAACGTCTCATCGAAACCGAGCGCGTGCACGGCGTCGGCCTGTTGCATGAAGCGCTCCCGCCATATCCGGAGCGTCGCCGCGTAGTGCTGACCAAAACTGTGCCGCTGCGTCACCCGCAGTGCGGTGCATTCGTGCAGCGTCCGCTCAATAGCTAGCCATGATGGAGCGACGCCGCCGGGGAAGACATACTTATCTATCCACGTGTAGGTGTTGAGCGAAGCGGTCATCCGATCGTGCGGCATGGTGATTGCTTGCACTCCCACCCGGCCCTGCGGGGCTAGTGCACGGTCAAGTACCTCGAAGTAAGCCGGCCAATACTGCTCGCCGACCGCCTCAATCATCTCCACACTGCAAATAGCGTCGTATTGCTCGTCGCCAAGTGCGCGGTAATCCCGCAGCTCAATGCAGACCCGGTCGGCGACGCCAGCTTCCGCGGCGCGCTGCTGAGCTAGCTCGAGTTGCTGCCCGGACAAAGTGATGCTGCGGACAGTTGCGCCACGCTGAGCAGCGCGGATCGCGAGCTCACCCCAGCCGGTCCCAATCTCGAGCACTCGACTTCCAGCCTTCACTGCCGTGAGGTCGAGTAGATGGTCGATTTTCCGGCGCTGCGCGTCGCCAAGGTTCTCAGCGCTGGCTGTGAGCCGGCCGGTCTCGTCAGTCGGGAATATCGCCGAGGAGTAGGTCAGAGTCTCATCCAGGAACAGGGCGAACAGTTCGTTGGACAGGTCGTAGTGCCGATGAATGTTGTCTCGTGCACCAGTGAGCGTGTTGCGCAGCGCGCGGGGCTGTGGCGAGACGTAGAGGCTGCGTAGTCGCTGTAGTCGCGGCGGCACCAGGGTGGTTATCTGAGTGGCCAGCACCGTGAGCAGAGCGGGAAGATCGTCTGATGACCAGTCCCCGGCTTGATAGGACTCACCGAAACCGATAAGCCCTCCAGTGCCCAGCCGACGGTAGAACACGTCTGGTCGATGTAGGCGCAGCGTTGGTGTGTCGAGATCACCAATGTGACTGCCATCGGGGTAAGTGACGTTGATGGGAAGTCGCCGAGCCACTCGATTCATCAGCCGGGCGGCCACCGCAGCCCGGATCCGGCTGCGCGGTACCGACGCGACATCGGGCCATCGCTGCGGATCGACTTGTGGCTCCGCGGCGGCCAGAGGGCAGAGCGGCTGACGCGAAACTTCGGCCGTGGACGAGGTCATTGCACACTCTCCTGTGGTTGATGGATCGGACGTTTGGCGACGGGTAGACCACGCAACCAGAGCTGGACGCCTTGCCATCGAATGCGTAGGCTGACCAGCGCCGTGGACCACCCGTGACGAGCCACGGCCCGCAGTACCCCAGCGGCGTTAGCGGGCTGGCGCGTACCGCGCAGTGTGGCCACGAATGGTCGTGTATCGCCGTAGGTAAGCACGATGCTGAGCGCGAGCGTTTCGTTCGGGATCGGAAGCGTCATCTCGTACTCGCCGTGGACCTCGAAAAACGGCGACACGTAAAACTCTTTGGGTGTTTGCGCACGGCCGCCTGTGTCGGTTGTCAGCAGATAGCAGTGGCGTTCTCCGTAGGTGTTATGCACTTCGGCGATGACGCAGCGCAGTGCCCCGTCAGGGGTGTGGCACCAATACACCGAGAGCGGATTAAAAACGTAGCCCAGCATCCGGGCATGGGCCAGCATGATGATGTGGCCCCCCTCTAGATCGATGCTGTGGGTGGCGAGGAAGTTATCCACGTTGGCGCGGATACTGCGCCGCGGGTCACCGAGGTGGTCGCGGGCGTCGAATCGAGCCAGAGCTCGCAGCGGCCACGGCAGGTTGGGCAAGTGCTCAAGATCTACGAGCCATTGGTAAGTGCGGTAGCTGAATGCGTGTCGCTTCGGTTGGGTTCGCACATGGTGTAAGCGGCATTCATACAGCGCGGGGGTCTGATTTTTCACAACCATGCTCACCATGGCACCTCCAACGCGCTGGCGGCGGTAACGCCGGACCTGCAGCCGTCTTCGTGAAAACCCCAGCCGTGGTAGGCGCCGGCGTAAGCGGTGTTTTCCGTCGACAAGGTGGGAAGGTCTCGCTGCGCGGCGAGGGATTCGGGGGTGTAGATCGGATGCTCGTAAACCATGCGGGCGATGACGCGCTGCGGATCGATGGCCGCCATATCGTCATCGTCGTTGTCGCCCAACGTGACTACGTACCGGGTGGGATCGGCAAGCCGCTGCAGCCGATTCATGTCATAACTGACCCGCAGGTGAGACCCGGTTGGCTGGCACGTTGGCAACCGATAGTTCCAGCTGGCCGCGGCAGCGGGGTGGCGTGGTAGCACGCTGGCGTCGGTGTGCAACACAGCGTCACTGCGTGAATACCTGAACGCACTCAGTACCCGCTGCTCCTCGGGGGCGGGATCAGCGAGCAGTCGCAGCGCTTGGTCGGCGTGGGTGGCGATCACGACGGCTCGATATTCGGTGGTTTTGTCGCCCTCTTCGTGCACACCCGCACCGCCTGCGTACCGATAGATGGCGCGCACCGGAGTAGCTATCCGCGCGGCGGTGAGTTGTCCGGCGGCGCGCTGTACGTAGTTGCGGGAGCCGCCGACCACGGTGCGCCACGTGGGAGAGCCGGTGATGCTGAGCAGACCGTGGTTGGACAGAAACGTGAACAGATACCGGGCCGGATAAGCGGCCACTTCACCGGTGCCGCATGACCATACCGCCGACACCAGCGGGGTGAGGAAATGCTGGACGAAGTGCTGACTGAACCGGCCCGCTGTCACGAACTCACCCAGCGTGACCTCGGTAGGCGTTTGCTCGCTGGCTAGGAGCTGGCGAGCCCGGCGGTGAAACCGCAGCACTTGAGCCAGTGTCACTAAGTACGCCGGGTTACGTATCGACGCCGCGGTAGGGAATAGACCGCGTAGGCCGCGTGCGCCCGCATACTCCAACCCGCAGCCATCGCAACGCACGGACATGCTCATCTGCGTAGGCTGAGTCTGCACCCCAAGCTCGGCGAAGAGCCGAAGCAGCTGGGGATAGGTGCGCTGGTTATGCACGATAAAGCCTGAGTCGATGTTCAGTGTGCGACCGGATGTGCTTACGACGTCGTGGGTGTGGCTGTGACCGCCAAGACGGGTGTCGGCCTCATAGAGCGTGACGTCGTAGCGCCGCTGCAATATATAGGCAGCGGTGAGACCAGAAACGCCCGAACCGATTACCGCGACTGTATCTCGTGCCACCATCTCCGACCTCCCATCCACAGGAGTAGTTCGGTAGCTACTACTGATTTGGATGGGATTGGAACGAGCTGTGACGTGTTCGTTAAGTCAGCAATGGTTCGGCAACGGCGGAAGCCCGATGTTAAGAGAGCCCGGCAATAGGTGGATGCCAAGGCCGCAGGAGCCGCCGCCTACGAAGGTAGGCAAGGCGACGAGAACGCCGGCAGCGCCCTATTGCCCGAGTCTCTAAGTGCCGCTTGAAGGCGGCGGCACGACTACTCCTGGTCGATTGCTGCCCGTCGGGTAGCTGCCGCGGCACTCATGCTGACTAAAATTCCGATCGCCAACGTAGTGATGAGGTTTATGAAAGCAGTGCCAACCTTCTCCGCGGGAGGCTGGTTGCCTACTAGAGGCAGTAAGAACAGCACCACGATAGTTACACCGGCGATCCAAGCAAAGAACGTGCGTGGTCGCGGCGTGCCGCGCAGCAAAAGGCGCATGAGCTCAGTAGCAGCCAGGGCGAGTGCGACCGCGCCAACCACGTACAACAGCAGCGCAATGATGAACCAGCCCCCTTCGCTGCCCAAAATGGGAATACGTGCGATGCCGCGAATGAGCAGAAAACCTATGAGCGCAACTCCGGCCGCCACGCCAGCCGCGGCTCGCCCACCTGACCACAGCATTGCTAGCCGAGACGGATTACGTAAGGGGTCGTTTTGCACAGGCGCTGCGTGTGCTGGGCGCTCATAGGTGGGTTCTAGGTTGCTAGTCATGTTTCTTCACAAGCCATCCATTTCGGGTGCGGCAACCACAGCGACTGCTTATTCGCGCAGTAGCCGCTGACACCTCACCGTACTATCCGCCGAACAGCTTCTCCAAACATTTCACCTAAGGGTCAGTCATGCCTTGCTCCTGATCGCCATTTGAGCTGATGGTCGCTACCGAGCGGCGATGGGTTTTCGTCCCTCGGATTCCCTACCGTTCCCGATTCCGATCGTGCGGAACCTGACATGATCAGCTGTGGGTGCGGTGGCGGTGTTGGCGTTGTCTCCAGCCGCAGGGGTCCTCGGCGTGCCAGCGCCGGGTTCGGGAGCGGGTGGTGTCGTAGAAGAGTAGGTTGCATTCAGTCCGGGCGCAGCGACGCAACCGGTCCGGTTCGAGGGCGGCGAGTTCCTCGATGATGCGGCGAGCCATTCCGGCGGCGATCGTGGTGTCGTTCCATACCAAGTACTGGTGTAGTCCGGCGCTGGTGGCCGCGAGTTCGATATGGGCGGTGCTGCCGTGAGCGAGTGTATTGATCGCGCCGTCGTCTGGGGGTTCGCCGGCGAGTAGGGCCTCGGTCGTCTGCAGGGCGACCTGCTGGACGCGACGCAGGGCAGGTAGGTCAGCTTCAGTGACGCGGCGGGCGACCAGTGTTGCCAACTGCCCGGTGGCGGTGGCTGGGTCAGGCAGCACCGACTCGCTCCGCCGGATGTGCGCCCCCGGCGGCCGTCGTGGCCTGCCTAGGTTGGCCAGCAGGACCAGAGCGTCGGGTTTCACTGTGGGGCAGTCTCGCCCCGGATGGCGACGAAGCGGCGTCGGGGCTCGGCGACGAGGCGGTTGGCGGTGCGCGCGTTGGGGTGCGTGGCGTAGTCGCGCAGTACCGCGTCGGCGCATTCGCGGGTTGTCCACTTGCTGACCACCAGCATGTGTCCCGGGTCGTCTGCGTCGATGAGTAGCTCGTGGCTCAGGTATCCGTTGTAGTCCGGCATGTCCCGCCAGATGGCTTCGGTCACGGCACGGCCCTCGGCGGCCGTGGCCGCCGGG
>JBBSOC010000039.1:0-20691 GCA_038260095.1 Mycobacteriales bacterium
ACAACCAGCGCTGTCGCCTCGTCCCCGGTTAAACGCAAGGGTCGACTGATTCCAGCATCGTAGGTAATGGTGACCGCATTATCAACGATGGTCATGTCGATCAAATCACCAGGACCATATCCTGGTAGTCCGCACAGAAACAGCAGTTGAAGATCTTCGCGAAGCTGTGCCTCGCTGATTTCTAGATCATTCGCGGCTTCGAGCAACGGCATTCCGGGCCGAGCCAAGAAGTAGGGCACAAGCAGCAACAGCCGGCTCAGCCGATCATCTGGGCTCATTAATGCTCCCCGACACTTCGTTGCCGATCCCCGCAAGCTCCCGGTTGTCGCCCCCAGGCAGCTCGTCAGCCAGCGCACGCAGTCGCGCTATGACAGCCTCACGTAACTCCGGCGGCTCCAGCACCGTGACGCAAGCACCATAACTGGTTAGGCGTGTCGCGAACCAGTCACAGCGCTCGTAGCGCAGCGTGAGCACATCAGTGGCGGCAGCGCCCTCTCCTGGCTCCTGCGTGACCGAGTCCGCGTAGCGGCGCAGACCTGCCCCGCCATGGCGGGGCACTCTGACGCAGGCGAGATGGGAATGCTCGACTGGGGCAAACCGCACTACGTGGGAGAGTAGGTCCACGTCGTCAGGAACAGTGTAGGAATCGGGCTTGCCGATCAGCGCTACCTGCGAATTCACCCGGGAGAGCCGGAAACAGCGGGGAGCGTTCCGGTGCAGGTCGTGACCAACCACATACCAACGACCCCGCCATGCCACCGCGCCCCACACCTGGAGTTCTCGCCATACCAGCTTATCGTCACGATCTGGAGTAACCGAGGATTCGCCTGATGCACGCTGAACAGTCTGCCGATAGCTAAACCGCGCTACTCTGTGCTCACGCGCCGCGGTGAGAAACGATTCAAGCGTTGGCTCGTGACGTGCCACTGGAGCAAGCTCCACCGTGCGCGATAGAACTCCTTCGCCCGGTTGCACAACTTCACCTAACGCCCCGGCGGCTCGCAGCTTGCGTAAACCAGAGGTAGCAGCTGAGCTCAAGCTCGCGTTCTGCCACAACCGAGCCGCAAGACCAAGAGCCGCGGCTGCCGCCGGATCCAGCTCGATCGGCGGGAGCGCGTAATCCCCCGGTGCGATTCGATATCCGGGCTCTGTGTCAAAAATCGAGGTGGTGCCCACCTCGACCGGTACCCCAAGCTCCCGCAGCTCGGATTTGTCACGCTCGAACCTGCGTTGAAACGAGACGTGGGCTTTGGGATCTGATTCATCGTGTTCATAACCGGGGACTGTCCGCGCGATCTGGCTCGCGGTCAGGAATCGGCGACTGGCGAGTAGGCAGATCACCAGATTCACCAGGCGTTCATTGCGACGACGGGACACAACTGCCACGGTAGCTGATACCTCGATTACCCCGCTGCGAGCATGCACAGCCAACGCTACAGTGTCTGAACCATGTGTGCCCACGAGCACGCTCGTAGCAGCGTCTGATTAGTTGAATGCTTCGCGCCGCCCGACCGCTACGGTGGCATACATGATTCGGTGGCGGAACGGTACGGTCCGCGCGCTCGGGAAGAGCTGGCGTGGCGCACAAGAACTTCAGGTCACGCTCGAGGCGCCGGAGGACGGAGTGGAAGTTAGGGCGCTGGCATATCCACAGTTGGTAGGCGTTGCTGAGCCCGGCGATCGGGTGGTGCTCAACGTCACCGCCTTGGCCATGGGGCTGGGAACTGGCGGCTACGCCATGGTGGTTGCCATACCGGATCGCCTTCCACCTGATGCGGCGGGCCTAGAGCGCAGCTGCGGTCATGTGGTGAAGGCCCGCTATACCCCGCTGCAGGTGACCATGCTGGGCGTTGACGAGCAAGACTCGGAGCATCATGAGACCATCGCCGCGGCAGACTCCATTGAGGACATGCCAGTGGTGATCGCCGATCTACATTCAGCCCTTCCCGCCATACTGATGGGCATTCGCGCGGATGCGCCCACGGCGCGCGTCAGCTATGTCATGACCGATGGCGGTGCACTGCCGATCTGGTTTTCTCGCACCGTGAGCGAACTACACGAGTGGCTGTGCGGCACCGTGACCGTGGGGCAGGCGTTTGGTGGCGACGCTGAAGCGGTGACGCTGCACTCCGGGTTGCTGGCTGCCCGTCATGTCCAAAGAGCGGACATAGCGATCGTGACCCAAGGCCCCGGAAATCTCGGCACCGGTACGCCGTGGGGGTTTTCTGGTGTAGCTGCGGGTGAGGCCGTGAATGCAACAGTGGCGCTGGGCGGACGACCAATCGGTGCGCTACGGATCTCCGACGCCGATCCTCGCGGTCGCCACAGCGGAGTCTCGCACCACTCGACTACGGCTTTTGGGAAAGTTGCGCTTGGCGCCGCCGACCTCGTGATACCTGAGGGGCTTTCCGAGCAACTTGCCAGTGCTGTCGCCGAGGACCTGGCACCGTTGGCGTCACGGCACAACGTAATACACGTTTCCAATGCCGGGCTTAATGCCGCGCTTGCAGCCTGCCCAGTCAAGCTATCCACCATGGGCCGCGAACTGGATGCCGACTACGCGTATTTTCTTGCCGCAGCCGCAGCTGGACGTCACGCCGCCGCGCTGCTGAATAGCTGAATTCTGATAAGCAATGCCGTATTAAGCAATGCCCTTTTTTTCTGAGGATGTGGGTAGAGTTGTGCGCGCGCTCAGTCTCGGATAACAAATGGCTGGGAACCCCGCCGCTAGTTAGAAGGAGATACCCATGCGAATGATCTTCATGAATCTGCCGGTCAAAAACCTGGAGAAATCCAAGGACTTCTTCGCCAAACTCGGTTTCGAGTTCAATCCTCAATTCTCTGACGACCAGGCCGCATGCATGATCGTTGACGAGAACATCTTCGTCATGCTCCTGGTGCACGAACGGTTCAGCGACTTCATTAACGGCGAGATCTGCGACGCCACGAACGCAACGGAGGTGCTCACCTGCTTATCTGCTGACAGTAAAGAGCATGTCGACACCACGATCGCCAAGGCCATTGCGGCAGGCGGAAAGCCGTGGAAACCTGTCATGGACGACGGCCCCATGTATGGCGGGAGCTTTCAAGATCTCGATGGTCACGTCTGGGAACTGATACACATGAGCCAGCCGTAGCGTCTCGGTTACTAACCAAGTGTCTGCCTGGCGTGGTCGCAGGTGTGCTCGGTGTGAAGGTTGCTCATGACCGCCACCCGTACGGGCGCGCCTTGAGTGGAGCAAGTTCGCCACGATTGACCGAACTCGCCTGGACACGCGCTAGCGCCTCGTTCGGTGCCGCCGATGGCGCGGCGACCTCTTCTATAATGACCGGGGCCGAGGTTTGCGGAGTATTCACAACAGCGAGCATGTTTCCTCTTTCAGTCGGGTGTCTGACTGTCATCATGAAGACTTTGACTCTCTGATGTGAAGAACGCACTTTAAAGTGCGTAACGGTGGAACCGGTTCGTTGAGAGCAATGCCGCACAGAGGCTGGGTAGCCGCTGGCCCGAAACGGAATGCCAACCAGTGAAGGCCGGTCTAGAGTGGGGGCATGGTCCATACAGAGCTGCTGACTGACGCTTTCGACCGTGTTCGCGGGGTGGTGCATGCCGCTACGGCCGGACTTACCAGCAAAGAGCTGGCCATTCGCCTCGATAGCGAGGCCAACTCGATCGCCTGGCTGGTGTGGCATCTGACTCGGGTTCAGGACGACCACATCGCGGAACTTGCGAACACAGAACAGGCGTGGACCGCCCAGGGCTGGTATGAACGATTCCAGCTTCCGCTACCGCCGGGCTCCACCGGCTATGGACATAGCAGCATGGACGTCGCAGCTGTGCAGGTCGACTCTGCGCAGTTGCTCACCGGCTATCACGATGCGGTTCACGAGCAGACAACCCGTTACATCCGAGGGCTCGGGGACAGTGACTTTTCTCGAGTTATAGACGAATCGTGGGACCCGCCGGTAACGGTGGGGGTTCGACTCATCAGCGTCATTTCCGACGACCTACAACACGCCGGCCAAGCCGCCTTCATCCGTGGTGTAATACGGCGCCGGTAGTCGCTCTGTCTGCGACTCCGTAGTGCCAATGATCGCAACAGGAGACAGCACCGTGACGACCCTCTTCAACGCCAATACCCGGTCGGCCTATCAGGCCGGCTACTACACCGGCGCCTTCACCATGAAGACTCTGCTCCGCCACGGCGACTTTGGACTAGGCGCGCTGAACCGCAACGACGGTGAGCTTGTAGTCCTCGACGGCCACGCCTACCGCACTGACGTTGACGGGGCTACCAGCGAACTACCCGAGAACCACTTGACGCCCTACGCTGCTGTGCTGCCCTTCCGCGCCGAGCGCACCTTCACAGCTCAGCGATCCACAAAGACACAGTTCGAGCAGCAGCTCGCCACTGAGCTACCACTCAGCAACCGTATCTGGGCACTGCGCATTCACGGCCACTTTGACCTCGTCACCGCCGGGGCCGGCGAAGCCCAAACCGCCCCCTATCGCCCGCTGGCCGAAGTCTTTGCCACTTATCACCATCTTGACCACCGCCATATCGCTGGAACCCTCGTCGCGTTCCACTGCCCCATGTTCCTAACCGGAGTCGATCAGGTAGGAGCCCACTACCATTTCCTTGCGGACGATCACACCCGCGGCGGCCATGTCATCGATTTCCGCTTGACCACCACCACCGTCGAAGCCTGCCAAGCCACGAGCTACACCGTTGACCTACCTACTGGCCCTGGCTTTACCAATCTCGACCTCACACCATTCCATTGAACGGCGCGTCGATAGCGCGCAACGGCCGCGTACAGCTCCCCGTCAGCCACCAAAACGTGGCATGAAACCCTCGGTAGTAGCGGCTTCTCGATGGCCCGAAGGCAGGCCATTAGTGAGGATTACGACGAATAGTGCACTTCCTAGCGCTCCGCCCACCCGGCTAAGTATGTTGATTTGCGATGTGGTGTCCGGCAGTTGGTGCGGTTTGACAGTGGCGAACGCAGCCGAAATAGCCGGTTGGCTAAATAGGGCCAATCCGGTGCCTCACGACTTGTAAAGCCTCTACGGTAATGAGGTTCGTGTCGGCCGGGAATAGCGTGAAAGGCAGAGTGCTGCCTATAGTCACGATTAATCCGGCTGAGCTATGATGCCGCCACCATAGCGATCGGTAAGCCATCCCGCGATGGGAAAGGTTGCTGCGGCGCTGAAGCTGAACGCGATCAAGAGTAGGCCGGTGTTAATGATCCCCTGCTCGCGTTGCAGTTGAAAGTACAACGGCATCACGATCAGCCCACCGAACAGTGCTGCCCCGCCAAACAACACCTAAACTGCAGCTGCCGCATAGACCCGATTGGTGATCAGACGTAGGTCGAGTAATGGGGATTCACGGCGCAGTGAGCGCCAGGTGAACGCGATGAGCACGGGGCCGATAGCAGGCGCGAGTATGGCGGGAACAGCTGAGGTGCTCATCACTCGCCCTATCCGGGCGGCCCCAGCGGCCTCTCCAACAATCGTCATGGCCGCCGGGATAAGGAGCCCACCCGCGATGCCCTGCAGTAAGCGGAACACAATCAGCGCCTCGATGTTGGGTGCGATCGAGCCGTTTACACAACATGCCATCAAATCCCACATGGGGCAATAGTTACCGGCATGTGCGAGACTCGACTGGTGTTACGTCCCCGCGTTCTAGTCATCGTGCATCAAGAAGACTGCGGCCCGGCGCTATGGGCTGACCTGCTGAGCAGCGCCGCGGACCCGACAATGCTCTGGCTGCATCGCGGTGATCCCGTTCCCTCCACTGCTGAGGGTTATGACGGACTGTTGGTGCTCGGGGGGTTCGCCTGAGTCAGGGACGCGGCGAGTGTTCCATGGCTGGACTCGGTGATGCGCCTGTTGCGATGCAGTGTGGCGGCGACGGTTCCGGTGCTAGGTGTCTGTCTCGGTGCGCAACTGCTCGCCTCGGCTTGTGGTGGCACGGTGCGGCGCAGCCCACATGGCCTGGAGGTAGGGGTATTGCCGGTCGAGATGCTGCCCGCTTCGGCGGGTGATCCGCTGCTCGGTGCCGCGCCGCGAAATCTGCCCGCCGTGTTATTTCACGGTGACGAGGTGGCGGTGCCGCCGCCGGGGGCCATCGTGCTGGCGCGGACCGACCAGTGCGCGGTGCAAGCCTTCCGGCTTGGAGAGTCGACGTGGGGTGTCCAGTTCCACCCGGAGGCCGGTGTCGAATCGGTGGCCAGTTGGGTCCGAGCCTACGAAGTGGAACTGCACGGACGAGGGTGGGACCCGAACGAAGTCATCGCCGAGGTTCGTCATGCCGAGCCTGAACTGCGCACCACCTGGGGATCACTGTTACAGCGTTGGCTGGACGTTGTTTCTGCGGGTGCGCGTGCTAAACGGTATGGGTGCCCCCACAGCCGAGCGTGGACACGCCCGCACAAAGACCCCAGCGGATGGGCGCGTGCAGCTCGGTCTTCGGTTATCTCCGACATCAGCACGCACTTCGACAGCGCACTCCATCGTTCGTAAACAACTGCCGTCACGATTGATGAACAAAGCCCACCGGGTCCGCCCCAAGCTCGAGGCCGCGCTGGAGGCCTGCCGCCAGACCCGCAGTGTCCCGGTCAAGGACCACGGCAGGTTTCTCTCGTCTCCCGGCGGCCCTGATGTACCTGATGACACGGTCTTTACCGACGCTCGCTTGCGGGTGGTGACACGATTCTTACCGGCACCCCCACGTGCGGGGAGCGCCCTGGCGACGGGACCGTCATCGCGCCGGCTGACGGGATCGACTGTTTGCGATGGGCCGCTAACCCAGGTCGGGGGTGGTCACGGCAAAAATTCCGGTGATGTCGACATCTGGGTCGGAACCTGTGTACATGCGGGCAGTTTCGAAGGTCGGCCTGAGGCCCAGACGTTCCATCAGTTTGACCGACTTGGTGTTGATATCGGGGACGTCAAGGGCTACAGGGAATCCTGGTGTGGTGGCCGAAAGCCCGTTCACCAAGGCCAGAGCGGCATCTTCCGAGGCCGCGTAGAGCGGACCGATCCGCGAGCCCGTCCGGGCAGGACGCAACACCGCGAAACCCTGCAACTGGCCGTCGCGCACGGCGGCGAGGGACTTGTGCGCGGGCAGGCTTACCCACAGCGAGAGGAAGGCGTTCCGCTCTGCGGGAAAGAACCGACGGTCGTAGGCGGCCAACTGACCGAAGGGAATCGAGCGGCCGTCGACCAAGGTGATGTCGCCGGGGGCTTCCTCTCCGGACGGCACTCCTTCGTACCTGAGGTGGTACCAGGCTCGCCGAAAGCCTGACTTGCGATAGTTCTCCTGCTGCTCGACGACGCCGTCGAGACCCACGTTCCTACCTGCGAGGTGTTCCATAGCTGCTCGCCAGAGCTGGATTCCGTAGCCCTGGCCGCGTATCGAGGGATGTGCGCTGTAGAAGCCCAGAAAACCGAAATCTGCTCCGTAACGCACGCCGGAGACCGAGGCGACCGGTTCCCCGTTCAGTCTCCCCAGGAAGAAACCCTTCGGACCAGCCGTGTGGAAGGGGAGCATGTCCGACTGCCCCAAGCTCCACTGCTCATCGTTGGCCCACTCCCTGAATTTTGACATTTCTCCTACGCTTGCCGTAGTAATCTCAAATTTCGCCATTTCTTCTCCAGAGGCCGGGAATCGTGTCGGTTGGTCTGACCCGGATATCCAAGTCAGCGGATGAGTGGCAGGTGACACCTACAGTTGAACTGCTCAGCCAACGCCGGGGCAACGCGATACCACATGATGTGCATCTTGGAGATCCCGTGCAAGAGAAGCAGGGGTGGTCCCTCAACGCCGCGACGTCCGTGAACAGTGGTCCCGAACTTGGATGTCGAATTCGTCAAAGCCATCGAACACTGTCTGAGCCTCCTCGAACGAATCGTGAGCTTGCCTTAAAGCTTCGTACGCTAGCCCCTTCAAACGATTACGAGATGGCCTACTTCAGGACTGTACTCAACAAGTTTGTTTCGAGGTTCTGCGAGAACCGCAGCACGTAGCCGTCCGGGTCTTGTACCGCAAACTGGCGAACACTAATCGCGTCACTTTCGCGGTCGTAACGACGCTCTTCCAACGCCAGGAATAGCTTCAGATTCGCTGTCTGGACGCAAGCATAGATGGCATCGACATCGCTGACGCCTATCTCGAAGTTCACTCCGCGACCATATGGATAGACTAGCTCGGCTTCGGGGAACAACCGATCCCGGTTAATGGGCTGCTCAAGCATGAGCTCGACACCTTTGCGCTCCAGGTACAGGAAGCGCTCTTGTGGCCGCGAGTAGCGCACTGTGAACCCCAGGACGTCGCAATAAAAGACGCGACTGCGCGCGAGGTCGGAACAGATGAGTTCAGGCACAAGGTTTGACGACACAGCCGCACTATTCCACGGCAGTGTTACTTACCGCCATACCCACCTGCCGCTGCCAAGTCGACATACAGATCTGTGTAGCCGTCTCACATGCTGGCAATCAGCCGGTCTACCCGCTCGTCCTGCGCCCGGAACGGGTCCTTGCACAGCACAGTGCGTTGGGCTTGATCGTTAAGCTTGAGATGTACCCAATCCACCGTAAAATCGCGCCGCCGCTGCTGTGCGGCGTTAATGAACGCACCGCGGAGTTTTGCCCGCGTGGTCTGTGGCGGAATAGATTTGGCCTCAAAAATCCGCACATCGTTGCAAAGCCGGTCCACCATATCTCGGCCTTCCAGCACAGAAAACAATCCTCGTCCACGGCGAATGTCGTGGTAAGCCAGATCTAGCTGACCAACACGCGGACTCGACAATGGCAGATCGTGGCGCTTCTGATACCGCTGAATGAGCGCAAGCTTGGCGACCCAATCAATCTCGCGCTCCACGGTGGACAAATCAGCGTTGTCGACTGCTTTGAGTAGCCGCCCCCACAGCTCCACGACTCGCCGATCCAGCTCAGAGCTGCCCTCGCGGTCAATCAACTCGCTGGCGCGCTGCTGGTACTCCTGCTGGATCTCCAGCGCTGTGCAATCACGCCCACTAGCAAGCCGCACCGTGCGTTGCCCAGTCAGGTCATGGGAAATCTCTCGGATCGCCCTAATCGGGTTCTCCAGCGTCAAATCCCGCATCGTCACGCCTGCCTCAACAAGGCGGAGCACGAGGTCGGTGGCACCCACTTTAAGCATGGTGGTGGTTTCGCTCATATTAGAGTCACCCACGATGACATGCAGGCGCCGGAAACGTTCAGCGTCAGCATGCGGCTCATCGCGAGTGTTGATGATAGGGCGAGAACGCGTAGTGGCGCTGGACACCCCCTCCCAAATATGTTCAGCTCGCTGCGAGAGGCAGTACACGGCGCCACGGGGGGTCTGCAGCACCTTGCCCGCACCGCAAATCAGTTGCCGTGTCACCAGAAACGGGATCAGCACGTCGGCCAGCCGACCAAATTCCCCGTGCCGACTCACCAAGTAGTTCTCGTGACACCCATAGGAATTTCCAGCGGAGTCTGTGTTGTTCTTGAACAGATAAATCTCGCCGGAGATACCTTCCTCATGCAGCCTGCACTCGGCATCTAGCAGCAGACCTTCCAAGATCCGCTCGCCCGCTCGATCGTGGGTGACTAAATCGACGATCGAGTCACACTCAGGCGTGGCGTACTCCGGATGGGAGCCGACGTCTAAATACAACCGAGCTCCGTTGCGCAGGAAAACGTTACTGGAACGTCCCCACGACACCACTCGACGAAACAAATACCTGGCTACCTCATCCGGTGACAGCCGTCGCTGACCACGAAAGGTACACGTGACCCCATACTCGGTCTCTATGCCAAATATTCGTCTGTCCACGGTTATGACCCTAGCGGCGACGACCGCTTGCCGGGGTGCAAGTGCGGCTACGAATCGCTACCAGGTTGGCTACCTTTAGCTGACGAGCCCTTAACGGACGTTTTGCCGGCCTCGCCAGTGTCTACCGGATCACCCGAAACCCGCGGCGCGGACTCTTCCGATGCATCGGCTGACTTCGAACGGGTTGACGCCTTGGTCGGAGTATCTAGCAGCTTGTCTAGCAACCGCTTGGCGCCGAACAACACCAATATGGCGCCGGACAATACCAATATAAAGACAACCAGAACAATGATGTGCCATGGCTTGATCCCCATGGTGGGCCTGCCTTTCGGGTACGGCTGTGCATTTCCCTGCTTCTACCAGCCTAACGTGCGTACTGTGCCAGTACGGCTACGAATCGCTACCAGGTTGGCTACCTTTAGCGGACGAGCCCTTAACGGACGTTTTGCCGGCCGATGGACGAGACGCTGGCGCGTCTTCGGCCGCTGGCGGCGCGCCGCGAGCCGCCTCGCCAGTGTCTACCGGATCACCCGAACCCCGCGGCGCGGACTCTTCCGATGCATCGGCTGACTTCGAACGGGTTGACGCCTTGGTCGGAGTATCTAACAGCTTGTCCAGTTGCGCCCCCACAACCCGGCGGAACGATCGCCCGGTCACACCACGCTCGAGCACCGCAACTTCCAGCTGACCAGCGAGCAACGTGCGGCTCTTACCATTCTCTCCGCCAACGCTCGACAACGCCGCTACCGCCAACGCCAACGCATCATGCAGGTTCTGCGCGGTGTCATGGTCATCTCGCAGCTTCGCCATGATCGACTCCGACTGTCCACCCATGGCAACATAGCCCGGCTCGTCACCCACCGAGCCGTCGTAGGTGAGTCGGTAGAGCTCGTCATCCTCAGGTGACTCCCCCACCTCGGCGACACAAATCTCCACCTCGTAAGGCTTTGACTGCTCAGTAAAGATCGCTCCAAGCGTTTGCGCATACGTGTTTGCCAAACCAAGCCCGGTGACATCTCGTCGATCAAAGTGGTAGCCACGCATGTCGGCCAGGCGTACACCACCAGTTCGCAGGCTTTCAAACTCGTTGTACTTGCCAACGGCGGCGAATCCGATCCGGTCGTAGATCTCACTCACCTTATGCAGCGCTTTTGAGGGATTTTCGGCGACGAAAAGCACCCCGGCTGCATAGCTGAGCACTACGACACTACGGCCGCGCGAGATGCCTTTGCGGGCATATTCGGAACGGTCCCGCATGATCTGTTCGGGAGACGCATAAAACTGCATAGCCATAAGAGTGCAAACTCCCTATCCGCCTGGGTTGGACTTACGAGTTTCAAGGATCGAACCTGCAATGTTGGCCAACTCCGATTCGGCAATACGCCGAACTCCATCGGCGTCTACCACCAGCACAGTGGGATACAGCTGCCGGGTGAGATCTGGCCCACCGGTGGCGGTGTCATCATCGGCGGCGTCATAGAGCGCTTCCACACACGCCCGTACCAGCTCATCGGCGGAGCTATCTCGCGCGTAAAGCTTCTTCAGCGATGACTTGGCAAACACCGAACCCGAGCCGACCGAGTGATAGTACTTCTCTTCGTGCATGGCGCCGGTGGGGTCGTAGCCGAAGATGCGCCCGCGCTGCAATGCACGCTTCGTACGTTTACCTCTGCGGTCGTCAGCCGCCTCATATCCGGCAAACATGGGAACCACCGCAAGGCCCTGCATCGCCAAACCCAGATTGCCGCGGATCATATTCGCGAGTCGGTGGGCTTTACCGTTAAGTGAAAGCGGTACGCCCTCGAGCTTTTCGTAGTGCTCTAGCTCTACCTGGTACAGCCGCACCATCTCTGTGGCGATCCCAGCCGTGCCCGCGATGCCGACCACAGAATATGGATCGGCCGGGAACACCTTTTCAATATCGCGCTGGGCGATCATGTGTCCCATCGTGGCGCGTCGATCGCCTGCCATTACAACGCCGCCAGGATAAGTTGCCGCAACGATGGTTGTGCCGTGCGCTCCTAGCTCCGCGGCACTGCCCCCGCCGCCCATGGGGCCCGTGTTGCCAGGCAGTAGCTCCGGTGCTGCCGCGGCCAGAAATGTAGAAAACGATGGAACTCCGAGTGCTGTGAAAATTCCCGGCAACCGGCCGCTGTAATCGCCGATCGACGTCACAGGCACACCTTCCTCTCTAGACAATGTTGCAGCTGGCAAATGCGGGCAGGTTACGTGCTTGGAAACCCGCACGCACTACCGTACGGCGAGGTGTCCACACCATACTCACACCCTCCTCTTCAATAATCAGCCGCCAATAAGTTCCCTGCCAAGGCCGCAGGAGCCGCCGCCTACGAAGGTAGGCAAGGCGACGAGAACACCGGCAGGGACTTTTTGGCGGTGATTTACTGGCCGCCTTTTTGGACGTAGCCCCTTACAAATTCCTCGGCGTTTTCTTCCAGCACCGAATCGATCTCATCAAGCATGTCGTCAACGTCTTCGCCGAGTTTCTCTTGATGTTCCGCAGCCGCCGCATCGGGAGCCGGCGCGGCCTCATCTACCTCATCTTCGCTGGCACGTTTTGACTCACGAGCTTGTCCGCCAGTGTCCTTGGTGGCCATGGTGTCAGTCCTTTCCGCAACCCGGTACAGCGCTCCTGGTGATCGCAAGCAACCAGTGTTAAAGGAACCGTACCGCGCGCCGGTGACAGTTTGCGAGCTTCTAAGCGCCTGTCAAGTGTGATACCAACTCCGCGGCACTATTGCAGCTGTCCAATAGTTCGCCGACATGTGCCTTCGTGCCGCGCAATGGCTCCAGCATCGGAATACGCACTAGTGAATCCTGCCCCAGATCGAAGATAAGCGAATCCCAACTAGCGCCCACTACGGAGCTTCCAAATTTTTGTAAGCAGCGGCCCCGAAAATAGGCACGAGTATCGGTTGGCGGCTCAGTCATTGCCGCCTCTACCTCTGTCGGTGCCACTAGCGTCTGCATTTCACCTCGCGCCACGAGCCGGTGATACAAACCTTTTTCTGGTCTAACATCGGAATACTGCAGATCCACCAGCTGAAGTCGCGGCGAGCTCCACGCTAAGTTATCGCGGCGACGGTAGCCGTTGAGTAGGCGCAGTTTGGCTACCCAATCCAGTTCTTGTGCACACTGCAAGGGATCGGTTCTCAGGCGCTGCAACACCGATTCCCATCGGGTAAGCACATCGGCGGTCATCGCATCTGTGCCATCACTTGCCCTGCCACGCTGGTCTGCGTAATGGGCAGTGTAAGCCTGAGCTTGCGCCAGGTAGTGCTCCTGAATATCCAGGGCGTTCATTCGGCGGCCATCTCGCAGCGTAACTTTGTGCTGCAGCTCCGGATCGTGCGATACGGCATGCAGGTCTCTCACTGGATCGCTCAGTGCGACCTCAGCCAGGTCAAGCCACTGGTCCTCGATCATGGCAAGCACGAGCGACGTCGTGCCTACTTTAAGAAATGTTGCCGCTTCCGAGAGGTTTGCATCACCGATGATGACGTGTAACCTGCGGTACTTCTCTGCATCGGAGTGCGGCTCATCGCGGGTGTTGATGATCGGTCGCTTCAGTGTGGTTTCCAGGCCAACCTCGACTTCGAAGAAATCCGCCCGCTGGCTGATTTGAAATCCGCTGCCCGAACCGTCCTGCCCACGACCAACCCGTCCAGCCCCGCACATCACTTGGCGAGTGACGAAAAACGGCACCAAACCGGCAACCACATTACTGAACGGCGCAGCGCGTTGCACCAAGTAGTTCTCGTGTGACCCGTACGAGGCGCCTTTGTTGTCAGTGTTGTTTTTGTACAGGTTGATCGGAGCACTACCCGGCACAGTGCTGGCCGCTCGGGAAGCTTCTACCATGATGCGTTCGCCTGCTTTGTCCCAAATCACCACGTCACGTGGATTTGTGCATTCGGGAGTGGAATACTCCGGATGCGCGTGATCTACGTACAGCCGCGCACCGTTGGTCAGGATGACATTTGCCAACCCAGTGTCTTCATCAGCGGCAGCCTCAGTGGGATCGGAAAGCCTGCCGCCATAGGAGAACCCGCGAGCATCACGCAGCGGCGACTCTTCCTCATAGTCCCATTTTGCGCCCTTACTTGGCGACTGCTCCGGACGGCTGCGGTAGGCATTGACTATCATCGAAGACGTCATCATTGGATTGGCGCTAGACTGACCGGGCACCGAAATGCCGTACTCAACCTCGGTTCCCATTACACGGCGCACATTCATGGTGTAACCCTACATTCACGTTTTCGAAGGAACGCCGATCTTTGAGTTCCGCCACAACGCTTTAGCTTCAGGTGAATCCCAAGGAAATGGCTGCGACCTAACATCTTCGGCCACGCTGAGATAGAAGGCACGGCTTTTTTCACTGGGAGCTTCCGCGGCCAGCTGTTCCCATTGGGCAACGTTATCAGCTGTTTCGCGCTCGACGAGCTCTTCCATCGCTCGGATATGCGGATCTTTCATCGTCTATTCTCCTAGTTTCTGATCTAGCATGCCAAGCTGGTAGTGGCGGTGCTTCATGCGATCTTCATAGAAACGAATATTTTCGTAGTACTTAGAGCGCCCGGCAATTGGTGCTGTTCTACTGCGGCGCTCCCTGGCGCTTCGTCTGGCTTCGTTGTCGTCGTCGCCCATGCATCCAGCATGAACTCCTCCGCCGCCTTGCCATACTCGACCAGGAAACGCCTCGCAACGAACGACCAACTGCCGAACACTCTTATCCACTATCCCCATGTTCTCGCTCAATGTTGAGCTGCACCTGCATCCGTTCGATCTGCTCCTCATCGCTCACATCTGAAACCTAGCGGTGAAGTGTGACAATATCGGTTACAAGTACTGTCCGGTGTTCGTCACAGTGTCAATCGACCGGCCAGATTCGCTGCCCTTACCGGTAATGAGCGTACGAATGTACACAATGCGCTCACCCTTCTTACCGGAGATCCGAGCCCAGTCGTCCGGGTTAGTGGTGTTCGGTAAATCCTCATTTTCCCGGAATTCATCCAAGCAGGCATCCAGTAAATGCTGCATGCGCAGGCCCTTCTTTTCGGTCAGCAAAAAATCTTTGATGGCCATCTTCTTTGCTCGATCTACAATATTTTGGATCATGGCGCCAGAGTTAAAGTCTTTGAAGTACAGCACCTCTTTATCGCCATTGGCGTAGGTGACTTCAAGGAAACGATTGTCCTCGGACTCTGAATACATTCGTTCCACTACAGACTGAATCATCGCCTGAATGCAAGCCCGGGTAGAGCCATTATGTTCGGTGAGGTCGTCACTGTGGATTGGCAGATCTTCCACGAGATACTTGCCGAAGATATCCCTGGCACCCTCGGCGTCGGGGCGTTCGATCTTAATCTTTACGTCCAGTCGACCTGGCCTCAAAATTGCCGGGTCGATCATATCTTCACGGTTGGACGCACCGATGACGATGACATTTTCCAAACCTTCGACGCCGTCTATCTCACTGAGTAGCTGCGGCACGATGGTGTTCTCCACATCTGAGGAGACGCCGGAGCCCCGCGTGCGGAAGATGGAATCCATTTCGTCGAAGAACACAATGACCGGTGTTCCCTCGGATGCCTTCTCACGGGCGCGCTGAAAAATCAGCCGAATGTGACGCTCCGTTTCGCCCACGTACTTGTTGAGCAGCTCAGGACCCTTGATGTTGAGAAAGTACGACTTAGGCTGTGCGCCCGAGGTGTCCTCGCCTCGTGCAGCGGCAATCTTTTTGGCCAGCGAATTGGCCACCGCTTTGGCGATCAGGGTCTTTCCACAGCCTGGAGGGCCATACAGCAGCACACCTTTGGGCGGTCGAAGTTGATGCTCGCGGAACAGTTCGGCATGCAAAAAAGGTAGCTCCACGGCGTCGCGAATCTGCTCGATCTGGTTCGACAGGCCGCCGATAGCCGTGTAATCGATATCGGGTACCTCTTCGAGTACAAGCTCTTCGACCTCGGATTTAGGAATACGCTCGAACGCATACGCCGAGCGCGGCTCGATCAACAGCGAGTCTCCCGCGCGTAGCGGTAGCTCGGCGAGAGTGCCAGCCAGATGGACGACGCGTTCCTCATCCGACCGTGAAACCACCAATGCGCGATCGGGCTTGACTGAGTCCGCATCGGCCCCCTCGGCAACGAGTAGTTCCTTGAGCATCACAACTTCGCCGGCACGTTCGAAACCTAGCGCGTCCACCACATTCATGGCCTCGTTGAGCATTACTTCTTGGCCACGTTGCAGTACAGCTGCATCAACCGCCGGTGAGACGGTAACGCGCAGCTTGCGACCGCCAGTGAACACATCCACAGTGCCGTCATCGTGTAGAGACAGGAACACACCGAAACCGCTCGGTGGCTGCGCCAGCCGATCGATCTCCTCTTTCAGCGTGATGATTTGATCGCGCGCCTCACGCAACGTGCTAGCGAGCTTGGAGTTCTGATCGCTGAGCTTGGCCATGCTGGCTTGGGCATGACGAAGCCGCTCGGCGGTGGGCTCGTCGGAATCAACCCGCCGTTCCCGGTTTAGTGCCTCATCGCGTTCGGTACTCATGACCGCTCACCCCCAGCGCTCACGGACGGTCAGTCCGCGACGGCAAAGATACCGCCTGTTTTAGAGCGCTCGGTAATTGATGCTGTTCTACTGCGGTGTTCCCTGGCGCTTCGTCTGGCTTTGTTGTCGTCGTCGCCCATACCTTCTCGGTATGAACTCCTCCTCCGCCTTGCCATACTCGACCAGGAACCACCTCGCAACGAACGATCAACTACCGAACACTCTTAGTAAGCCTATCGGTTCAAGGTATCCGAAGTCCCGTACCGCTGAGCATATGCTTGCGCGCCGGTCGAAGGTTTCCGCTGCCGAGATGGAGCGGTCACCCCTTGCGCCAGTCGACGCGTCGTCAGTAAGAAGCCGGTGTGTCCGATCATGCGATGCTCCGGGCGCACAGCAAGCCCCTCGGCATGCCACTCTCGCACCATGGACTCCCAAATGCGTGGCTCGGTGAATCCACCATGCTGTCGCAGCACCTCCACGACGCTGGACAGTTGCGGAGTCGTAGCTACATAACAGGTCAGCACTCCCCCAGACACCAGTACATCTGCCACGACCTCAAGCACCTCCCACGGCGCGAGCATGTCCAATACAACACGGTCGAAGCTGGGTCGGTCTTGGGAATGCGCCATCTCGATGAGGTCAGAGCTCACCAAGCTCCAGTTACTAGGCAAATGCCCGAAAAAAGTCTTGACGTTTTTGCTGGCCACTTCGGCAAAATCAGCGCGACGTTCATAGGATGTGAGCGTGCCATGCTCCCCCAAAATCCGCAGTAACCAGCAGCTCAGCGCACCGGAGCCGGCACCCGCTTCCAGTACTCGGGCGCCAGGAAAAATGTCGCCCTCAACCAGAATCTGTGCCGCGTCCTTCGGGTAGATCACCTGCGCCCCGCGTGGCATCGAGAGCACAAAATCGGTAAGCATCGGTCGAAGCGCCACCAGGGCGATACCGGAGGTGGAGCTGACGACGCTGCCGTCGGGTGCGCCAATTAGCTCATCGTGTGCGATCGCGCCGCGATGGGTATGAAAAGACCCGCCAACGCTCAGGACCACTGTGTAGCGACGCCCCTTTGAGTCGGTGAGCTGCACACGCTCACCAACTCGGAACGGGCCATGTGATGTACTGCGGTGCTGGGTAGAGTCACTGGTGGTCATAAAACTCCAAGGAACGCGGATGGCGGCATAGATAAGCTACGGCCTCAGCCAACCGCTAGATCCAGCGGTACAGATAAGAACTCGCTTGGGAATACGTGCAAATTTCACTGTCACACGACTGCTTTAACCTGATCAGTCATGAGGAGCATGCAAACCCCCATTCTCGACGAGGTACGTCACCCCACCGCGACTGGAGGCAATAGCATGCAGCTCGCTTTATCGCCCTCGCGCGCAACCGACTACAAGAACTGTCCGCTGCTGTACCGGTTCCGTAGCATTGACCGACTCCCAGAGCCACCGTCTGCCGTAGCCACCAAAGGAACGTTGGTGCACGCGGTGCTAGACGAAGTGTTCAACGCGCCCGCGAATCTGCGTTCTCCCGCCGCGGCAGTTGCGCTCGTCCAGCCAGCATGGCAGACGCTATGTGAGGAAAAACCGGAGTTGGAGCAGTTATTCGCATCGGATACCGAAATGGCGGAGTGGCTTTCCTCGGCGAAAGCCCTGGTCATGGGGTACTTCGAGCTTGAGGATCCACAGCGACTTGAGCCGGAAGCTCGAGAAATATTCATTGAGGTTGAGCTGGACGACACACTTAAGCTGCGCGGCTATGTGGACCGGCTCGACGTAACCCCCGCCGGCGATGTTCGCGTCGTGGATTACAAGACCGGTGCGGTGCCTAGCGAAGCTTTTGAAGCTAAAGCTTTATTCCAGCTGAAGTTCTATGCGCTCATGATCTGGCGAACTCGTGGTGTTGTGCCCAAGCAGCTACGACTGGTGTACCTGCGCGCTAAGCAGGTGCTTGATTACGCGCCCAGCGAACAGGAGCTACTCAACTGCGAACGGCTGCTCCGATCGCTGGCGCTGGCGATAACAGCTGCCAAGCAATCTGGTGAGTTCCTGCCGCGTCCTGGACGGCTATGTAGTTGGTGCCCCCACCAGCAGCTATGCCCGGCTCATGGCGGCACACCACCTCCTTACCCATATGATCCGGTATAGCCTGCACAGTTCAATACTGCTTATACAGTTCAAGGTCACGATTGCTGGCGTCCGCGACCGCTCTAGGTGTCTCCGGCGCGGCGGCCTACTACGGCGATTTTGCGAAGCTGAAAGACCGAGTCCAGTTTGTCACTGCTGCGAACCCGTCCGACCTCACCAAAGTCACTGATGTCTCCGCAACCCAGGGACGGCTTGACGACCTGAAGGCTGGTTCGGTGCTGATTGATGACAGTTTCGCCAAATCCAGCAAGCTCAAAGTGGGTAACAAACTTGATATCACCACGACCAACGGGGGCTTGAAGAGCTTTACGGTGGCGGCGATATACAAAAAGACTGTGATCTCGCAAGGCCCCATCATGTCGGTCGCTGACGCCAAAACCGACTTTGGGCGGCCTGGACCAATCCAAGCTTTGATCGCTGTCGACAAGAACGGCAGTGTCGATGCGGTGAAAAAACACGTGGCCAAACTGCTCGCCGACAATCCTGAGGTCTCGGTGCAGAGTCAGGAAGAGATCAGCAAACGAGCCGCGACTCAAGTGAATCAGTTTGTGTTGGTGCTGTATGTACTGCTGGGTTTGGCGATCGTGATCGCGGTTCTGGGCATCATCAACACGTTGGCGCTGTCAATTCTGGAGCGCACCCGCGAGCTGGGTCTGCTACGTGCGGTGGGGCTGAGTCGAGCCAAGACCAGGCGGATGATCACGGCTGAGTCGATCGCGATCTCGGTGTTCGGTTCGCCGCTGGGCATAGTAGTGGGCTGCGCCTTGGGTGCACTAATCGTGACCGCACTCAAAGATCAGGGCTTGCAAGTGCTGGCGTTCCCGTGGACGCGCATGGCCTTATTCCTGGTGCTGGCTGTAATCGTAGGGCTGCTCGCCGCGATCATCCCAGCAATTCGTGCATCGCGAGTAAACGTATTGCGAGCCATCGCCTACGAATAGCATGCGGTTAGACCGCCCCGCCGGAAAGCTTCAAACTCCAGCAACTGTCGCCATGCTCCTCAGCGTCCAGAATGAGTGGTACCGTATTAGGTGCCACTATTGAGGAGGGGTCGCATGACAGCAATCACCGCTAGCCAGGCGCGCAAAGCTCTATTCCCGCTCATTCAGGCAGTGAATGAGGACCACACACCAGTAGAGATCGTCTCCAAGCATGGCAATGCCGTGCTGGTGGCTAAAGAAGATTGGGACTCTATGGAAGAAACCGCCTACCTGTTACGTTCTCCTGCCAACGCAGCTCGGCTGGTTAAGGCGATGAAGCAGGCGAATCGGGGCGAAACTGTTGAGCGCGAGCTTTACCGCTCGTGAAGATTACCTTTGTTCCGATCGGCTGGGAGGACTACCTTCATTGGCAGGCAACGGACCGAAAAATCGTCAAGAAAATCAACCAGCTTATTGATGACATTGCTCGCGGTGATCCAATCTCAGGGATTGGCAAGCCCGAGCCACTACGCCATCATTTATCTGGTGCGTGGTCACGGCGCATCACCGACGAACACCGGCTGGTATACCGAGTAAGCAACGATGACCTGGTGACCCTCGCCGCGAGATATCACTACGATCGGTGAATCGGTTAAGAAATCAAGTACTTTCTTATTAACGGGCGTTGAAGTACTTCGCCTCCGGATGGTGAACGATTAGCGCCGAAGTGGACTGTTCGGGATGCAGCTGGAACTCCTCGGATAGTTTCACGCCGATTCGCTCCGGTTGCAGCAGCTCCATTAGTGGCGCCTGATCCTCTACATTTGGGCACGCCGGGTAGCCGAAGGAGTACCGGGAGCCACGGTAACCCTGCCCCAAGATTTCATCCAGATTAGTGGCATCATCTGCGGCTAGCCCCAGCTCGTCCCTGATGCGGGCGTGCCAGTACTCGGCGAGCGCCTCGGTGAGCTGCACAGAAAGACCGTGTACCTCCAGATAGTCGCGGTATTTATGAGCGGCAAAAAGCTCACCAGCGTACTCACTGATTCGCTCGCCCATGGTGACCACGTGAAAAGCTACTACGTCAGTTTCTCCGCTATCGCGCGAGCGGAAGAAATCAGCCAAGCACAGTCTGCGGTCCCGCCGCTGGCGGGGAAAGGAGAAGCGCATCCGATCGGTACCGTCGTCGCCCAGCAC